>JBBTTG010000031.1:21390-51275 GCA_038064355.1 Patescibacteria group bacterium | reverse complement strand
CAGATTAGTCCTCGGTCGGATTGGTTTGGAAAAAAGTTCGGATTTTGTTCAGGAGACGCAGTTTTAAAGGGAAACAAAAAGTTTATGCAAAAATGGGAAAACCTTGCCTTTATAGATGGCCAAAATCTCTATATGGGAACGGCCAAGCGAGAACAGGGTTCGTGGCGGATAGACCTGGGGCGTTTTCGCGTTTATTTGGAACAGAAGTATGGCATAGTAAAAGCATATTATTTCCTGGGATATATGCAGGAGACGAGGGAGGATCTGTATGAAGAGATTCAAGCTGCCGGTTTTGTGCTCGTGTTTCGCGAACATAATGCGGCGATGCTTGGCAAGAAAAAAGGCAACGTGGATTCTGATATTATATTCCACATCATGAAGAAAATGTACAAACGCGAGGATTTCCAGAAGATATATCTCGTGTCTGGGGATGGCGATTATAAAATGCTCGTGGATTTTCTTATTGAGGAAGGCCGATTCGGGAGAATTCTGTTTCCCGACCGTCAATTTGCCTCGTCGTTATATAAGGAGTTGGGGTCTGAATATTTTGATTATCTGGAATCTGTACGCGGCAAGATTGAGACAAAAAAAGACAAAAAAAGACAAAAAAAGAAAAGGGCTCCTTAGGTAGTTAGCCGTTCGGATCCCTCTTCGTCTGGATACCTCTACTATAGCACGCTATCGTGGATGTGCGCAAGGTTCGACAAGGTTTGTCATTGGTTGGGGGGGTCATAGCCTCGCAGGTTTGGGTATAATTATTTTTTCATCATCATATGATTTTTGGACTTGGAGCCGGGAAAATCAATATCACTTTAGAGAAATATAATTTCGCCCCCGGGGAAACTGTCGCGGGTAAGGTTTTTGTGGAGCTTAAGAAGCCGACGATCGCGAAGCGGCTCAATCTTGCGTTGATGGGTGTGCGAGAAACCACTTCTCGCGTGAAGAATTCACGGGGCGCCTCATCCATGGCGACCAGGAGCGATTTTATTCATAATTTTGAAATGCCGCTCAAGGAAGAAGGGGAATACCAAAGCGGGGAATATTCTTTTGAGGTGAAAATCCCATCAGACGTGTCCGTGCTACAGGCGCCCGCCCTCGATGGAACGATTGGGGTCATTGCAAAGGCGGCCATGGCACTCGCGACTGCCAGCGGTGCCAATGCACGGGTCCATTGGTATATAGAGGCTTCCTTGGAAGTCCCCAAGGCCTTTGATATCAAAAAGAAAGTGGATATCACTGTTGGATAAAGGGGTTCCGTTCGGTAAAAGGCGGACATGGCGGCAGTTTTTGTTTTTGGAGGGTTATGATAAAATCACTGAATATGCCTGAGAATGACCGCGAAAAATTTGCCATGTACGTCCGGAATTTCGTGTTCGGGGTGGAGGACAGCCTGGTCTCCACCGTGGGTTTGCTTTCCGGTATCGCTTCAGCCGGCGTGGAGCGTGGGACAATACTCCTGACCGGGGTGATTTTGATTTTTGTCGAGGCGCTTTCTATGGCGGTGGGAAGCTATCTGTCTGAATTTTCAGCCGAGGAGTATATGAAACATAAAGAAGCGTCGTTTCAGCGCTCCTTCATCGGCGGTGTTATTATGTTCTTCTCTTATTTCCTCGCAGGCTTCATCCCGCTTTTTCCCTACGTCCTTGCCCCGCGCTCTATAGCTTTTATTCTTTCTATCATTGCGTCTCTTCTCGCGCTCTTTGCCCTTGGCGTGGTGAGCGCAAAGACGGTGAAGAGGCCATTTTTACGAAGCGCATTCCGCATGCTCCTTTTGGGCGGGGTGGCCATAGCTGTGGGTGTTATTGTTGGAGGTTTTATGCAGGCGGCCGGACTTGCCGGATAACCGGATATGCCAAAGAATTTTTCCGCGCCTATTCTTTCGCGCAAGGAAATTGCCGCAAAAACATTTGAAGTGCGCTTTGGTACACAAGGCGCGGATTTTTCCTTTCTTGCCGGGCAGTTTGTAAACATTCGGCTTCAGGATCTTGTGGCGCCGGATTATCGCGCGGGTATCCGGTCATTTTCAATAGCCTCGGCTCCATCCTCGGCCGCAGAATATATTTCCATTATTTTTCGCGAATCTTCAAGCGGCTTTAAGCAGACATTGCTTTCGGTTCCAATCGGAACATCGGCTCATGTTATGGGTCCGCTTGGACATTTTTTTCTTCCTCCAAATTCGGCGCGCCCGGTTGTTCTTGTTGCCGGAGGTATAGGAGTGGCGCCTTTTTTGAGCATCATTCGGGATGCCTGTGAAAAAAAACTCGAGCGGGATATAACATTGCTCTATAGAAATTCCCGTGCCGAGAGTGCGGTATATCTTGATGAGTTGGTGAATATCCAGCGGATCAATCCAAGATTTCATTGTAGACATGTTTTACATCGCTTTGATAAAGAGCGGCTCCTTGACGCCATAAAGGATCCATGGCTCGCGGATTGGTATGTCTGTGGCCCGTCCGGAATGGTGGTGCACAGTCAAGAACTCCTCGGTGAGCTCGGGGTCGATCCGAGAGCGATACGGCAAGAGATTTTTACAGGATGCTTAGAGTAGGGGTGACGAGTGATGAGTAGAAAATATCGAAGTATGGATGCGATGAAATTTTACCGTGAATTGAAACACGCGCATGGAAAGCCGGGGGAACAGTGGGGGCTTTGGTGCAAGCGGCCAAAGACGGAGCAGGAGAGGCAGGAGGTTGCGATTGGTGCCATCCTTACGCAAAATACCAATTGGAAAAACGTCGAAAAAGCCCTGCGCGCGCTCAAGGCCGCAGGGTGTTGTTCATTCGCGCGCATGGCGTCCGCGCCACAGTCTAAACTTGAACTCTTGGTTCGCCCGTCCGGTTTTTATCGTCAAAAAAGCGGCTATCTCCGCGAGCTTGCCCAATACATTCTCTCGCGGTACGGTGGGTGCGGAAAGATGATCCTCCACGATAGTGTGCAGGTGCGCCGCGAGCTTCTTGCCCTGCGCGGAGTTGGACTGGAGACGGCAGACAGTATTCTTCTTTACGCCGCGGATCAGCCGGTGTTTGTGATAGATGCCTATACCCGGAGGTTTCTTTCAAAGCGGGGGGATCGCGGGTATAAAGCGCCTTATGAAGTTCTGCGCGCGCGATTTGAATCGGCTCTTCGGCATGACTATCGCCTCTATCAGGATTACCACGCGTTGATCGTCATGGAAGGAAAAGATTAAAGAGACCTCTGCAAAACTCGTTTCCGTCACGAAATTTGGAATTTGCAGGGTGCTGAAATTCATTTTTTCACCCTCACCCAAACCCTCTCCCCTCAAGGGAGAGGGGGTACAGGTTGCATTTCGTAATTCAAAATAGTTATGTTGCGTGATAATCACTTGAACCCTTTCCCGGTGCAGGGGAATCTTCATGGGGGCGAAAATCTTGGCGTCCGCGAGCGTATTCAATATCTCGAAGGCACGGCGCCTTCTTCCCACGAAAGCGGGGATTTTTTGCGACTCATTGTCACCCAACGAGGTTTGCGTTTTTTGCTCTCTTTTTTTATTTTTGCTTTTTTTCTCTTCTTTGCGCGGAGTGCGCACCTGCAAATTCTTGAAACTCAAAAATTTCAGACTGCCGCCGAACGCAACCGCGTGCGCATCGTGAAGATTCATCCGGAACGTGGGGTGATTACGGATCGCAAGGGCGTTGTTGTCGCGGCAAATCGGCCGCAGTTTGTTGTCACGGTGACTCCCGGAGATATCCCCAAAGAAGAAGTCGCTCGCGCGCAAGCGATTGCAGGCATGAGTAACTTGCTGGAAATTCCGAAAGAACAGATTCAGGAAAAGATTGCCGCGGGCGCCACGGCGCCCTACGAGCCGGTGGAGCTCTCGGATTCGCTTGACTATGAGCGAGCCATGCTTCTTTTGGTTGAGAGTGAGTCAATCCCGGGACTGGCCGTCGGGTTGGAATCCAGGCGGGTGTATCCGCTTGATGAGCCGCAGAGAAAAATATGGGCACACGTCCTTGGGTATATTGGGGCGCTCACTCCAGAGGAGTATGCGGAAAAAAAAGGACGATACAGCTTAAACGACAGTATCGGCAAGACGGGGATAGAGGCGTCGCATGAAGATGATTTGCGGGGGAGTTTCGGCACCCGTCGCGTGGAGGTGGACGCGCTTGCCAAGGCGGTGGGGGTTTTGGCTGAGGATCCGGCCCGCGCGGGGAAAAAGCTGTTACTGTCAATCGACGCGGATATCCAAAAGGCGCTTGCGGACGCACTTGCCGAAAATCTTCAGCGGGTGCAAGCCAAACGCGCCGCCGGGGTGGCGGTCGATCCAAAAACAGGAGAGATCCTCGCCCTTGTTTCACTTCCGGGCTACGACAACGCGGTTTTTCTCGGTGGAGCCACGCGCGCGGATTACGAAGCTTTATTAAACGATAAAAATCTCCCTCTTTTTAATCGCGTTCTTTCCGGAGAGTATCCTTCGGGATCGATTGTGAAGCCAGTCATCGCGACCGCGGCGCTCCAGGAAAAAATTATTACCAGCTGGACGCAATTCCTGTCCGTTGGAGGCATTCGCATATCGCAGTGGTTTTTTCCGGACTGGAAGGCGGGCGGACACGGCCTCACCAATGTCCGGAAGGCGCTGGCCGAGTCGGTGAATACTTTTTTCTATATTGTCGGCGGCGGTCTGGGGGAGAAAACGGGACTCGGCCCGGAACGTATCGGACGGTACCTGGAGGCTTTTGGGCTGGGGAAAAAAACGGGGATTGATCTGCCCGGAGAACGCGCGGGGATGGTCCCGACGCCTGCCTGGAAGAAAGAAACGACAGGAGAGCCGTGGTATATCGGGGATACGTATCATTTGGCTATTGGTCAGGGATATTTGCTCGTGACCCCACTCCAGATGGCTATGTCCACAGCGGCGGTAGCCAATGGAGGAACTCTCTATACGCCATCACTCGTGTATGGTCTTGAAGACCCGCAAACAGGGATGGTACAATATCACCAACCGTCCATACTCAATGAGAAATTTGTCGATAAAGCGAATTTGGCAATCGTGCGTGAAGGGATGCGGGATGCCGTTCTTTGGGGAAGCGCAAGGCGTCTTTCCGTTTTACCGATAGCCGCGGCGGGAAAGACGGGGACCGCGCAGTGGAGCACTACGGGGAAAACCCATGCGTGGTTTGTCGGCTTTGCGCCCGCCCAGGATCCGCAGATTGTTGTGAGTATCTTGATCGAAGAAGGCGGGGAGGGGTCGGATGCGGCCGTACCCGTTGCCGAGGCGGTTTTTCGCGCGTGGGCGTCCACGCCGCATGAGTGATCCCGGTCGGACTTGCGCAAATTTCGGTTTATGTTTTATGATGTCCTTGGCACCCCGTTTGGGGCGACCATCATTTTGAAAAAACTATCGTATGTCCAATGATCAGTATTTGCTGACTCCGGGGGGTTTGGAGAAATTAAAAGAGGAGTTGCACCAGCTCAAGACCGTTCGCCGCAAGGAAGTGGCGGGACGCATCGAGACAGCCAAGGCTCTTGGCGACCTTTCAGAAAATGCGGAATATCAGGAGGCTAAAGAAGAGAGCGCATGGGTGGAGGGAAGGATTCTTGAGCTCTCTGATATGTTTGCTCGCGGCATCGTGATTGAGGGAACAGATTTGGATATCGTGAGTATCGGACGCACTGTTACGGTGAAGTCAAAAGACAGCGAACGGGTTTTTACGATTGTTGGAGCCAATGAGGCGGATCCGCTGCACGGTCGGATTTCGAGCGGATCACCTATGGCCACGGCGCTCTTGGGAAAACATGTGGACGACGAGGTGGAGGTAAAAACACCCGGTGGGCTCCAGCAATTTAAGGTCGTGCGCATTGAATAGGACGCGGAGAGTCGTATGTCTGAAATTATTGCCGAAAAACCGGCACGTCTCGAGCGGCTCGCGAAACTTCGAGAAGCAGGACGCAATCCTTATCCCTCGCGCGTGGAGCGGTCGCATGGTATCGCGAAGGTGCTTTCGCATTTTGAGTCGTTCACGCCGGAGCATAAGATTACTATCGTCGGGCGCGTGCGAGCTCTGCGACGGCATGGCGGGGTTTCGTTTTTGCAAATAGAAGACGGTACCGGAAAAATGCAGGCGCTGATTCAAAAGGACGTCTTGGGCGAGGCGGCCTATACCTTTGCCATGGAAACCATCGACATGGGTGATTTCGTGAGCGCCTCCGGTGTGGTGTATCTGACAAAAAAGGGCGAAAAGAGCATCAGCGCCAATGAGATACGCATCATCACCAAGGCGCTGTTACCGCTTCCCGAAAAATGGCACGGGCTGACCGATACGGAGTTGCGCTTTCGCAAACGGCACCTTGATTTGATTTCCAACGAAAGCGTGCGGGAAATTTTCCGCACGCGTAGCCGCGTGCACACTCTCCTGCGAAAATTTTTCGATGAGCGGGAGTATATGGAGGTGGATACACCCATCCTGCAACCGCTGGCCGGAGGAGCCTTGGCCGAACCGTTTATCACGCACCACAACGCGCTTGGTATTGACCTCTATTTGCGGGTGGCGCCGGAGTTGTACCTCAAGCGGCTGCTCGTCGGCGGATTTGAGCGGGTGTATGAAATTGCCCGGTGTTTTCGCAATGAGGGTATCGACGCGACGCACAGCCCGGAGTTTACGCAGATTGAGTTTTATCAGGCGTACAGCAGTTATGAAGACCTCATGAAGCTCATTGAGGATTTTTTCCCGTTTCTTCTGCGCGGGCTCGGAAAGGATATTAAAATCACGCTCGGCGGCCAGGATATCGATTTTACTCCGCCCTATCCGCGACTCGCGTTTCGTGACGCGATTCTTGAATATACCAAGGTGGATATTAACGCATTTCCCGAGGCGGAGGATTTGCGCAAGAAAGCGCGGGAGATTGGGTGCGATATCGACTCGAGCGCGCCGCGCGGCAAGATTTGCGATGAAATATATAAAACTTTTGTCCGTCCGCATCTTATCGCGCCGACCTTTCTCATCCATCACCCGGTTGACCTTTCGCCGCTTGCCAAACGCGTGGAGAGCGACCAGCGGTATGTGGAGCGATGCCAGCTGGTTGCCGGAGGCATTGAGCTGACCAACGGTTTCTCGGAGCTCAATGACCCGATTGATCAAAGGGCGCGTTTTGAGGATCAGGAGCGCGCGCGCGAAGCCGGGGAAAAAGAAGTTCAGGGCATGGATAATGATTTTATCGAGGCGCTTGAAATCGGGATGCCTCCGACGGCGGGGTGCGGAATCGGCATAGAGAGACTCCTCTGTTTGCTGACGGATTCGCATAATTTGAAAGAAGTGATTTTTTTTCCAACGCTCCGTCCGGCACCACAAACAGATGGAGGTGAGTCGAGCGGAAAATAACATATGCTTGATATAAAATTCATCCGAGAAAATCCGGAAATCGTGCGCGAAGCGATCCGCAAAAAGCAGGTGAAATTTGATTTGGAAAAATTTTTCTCCGCTGACGAAATTTACCGCGGATTATTAAAAAAAACCGAGGACGCGCGCGCGGAACACAACACAAAAAGCGATACGGTAGCGAGGGCCGATGCGGCGGAAAGGAATGCGCTCATAGCCGGAGTGCAAGAAGGAAAGTCGAATCTGCAAAAACTTGAAGAGGATTTGCGTGGCGCGGAAGCGGGGTGGAAAGCGCTTTTGTCCTTCATACCGAATTCGCCGGCCTCGGATGTCAAGGAGGGCAAGGATGATTCCGAGAATGAAGTGCTGAAAACGGTCGGGCAACCGTCAAAGTTTGATTTTGAACCGAAGGATTATATCGCTCTCACCGAACAGTGGGATATCATCGACACCGCGCGCGCCGGCAAGGTTTCAGGAAGTCGTTTCGGTTATCTCAAGGGGGAAGCCGCGATGCTTGAAATGGCTTTGGTTTTTTTCGCGCTTGACACACTGCGTAAGGAAGGATTTATTCCCGTCATACCGCCGGTGATGATCAACGAGACGCCGATGCGGGCGATGGGTTATATGGATCGAGGTGGAGATGAGATTTACAAAATCGAGGGCGAGAATCTGTATCTGGTGGGCACCTCGGAGCAGTCCATCGGCCCCATGCACATGAATGAAGTGTTTGAGGAAAGAGATTTGCCCAGACGGTATGTCGGTTTTTCGTCGTGCTTTCGCAAAGAAGCGGGGGCGTCCGGCAAGGATACGCGCGGGATATTGCGCGTGCACCAATTCAACAAGGTGGAGATGTTTTCCTATACGACGCCCGAGCAATCGGATGCCGAGCATGCCTTCATCCTGTCACTGGAGGAAAAACTCGTCGGGGCGCTTGATCTTCCCTATCATGTATTGGGAATTTGCAGTGGCGATCTTGGAGATCCCGCTGCGCGGAAATATGACATTGAATGTTGGGTGCCCTCGCAGGGAAAATATCGCGAGACCCATTCCTGTTCGAGTTGTACGGATTTTCAAGCGCGGCGGCTCAACATCAAATATCGGTCAGAAGATGGATTGAAATACGTCCACACGCTCAACGGTACGGCTTTTGCCACCGGGCGGATGTTGATCGCCATACTCGAGAATTTCCAGCAGGCGGACGGAACAGTGCGCGTGCCGGAGGTATTGGTTCCATATTGCGGATTCAGAATAATCGGGGAAAAGAAGTAGACTCTATGCGAACATGGATTGAAATCGACCAACAGGCGCTGCTCCACAACTTGGAGCAGTTTTTGCTCTTGGCACCCGCCTCGCGCATTATGTGCGTGGTAAAATCCAACGCCTATGGCCACGGCCTCCGAGAAATTGCGAGCATTCTCCAGCATGCATCACCATATACTCATCACCGATTATGGTTCGGTGTTGATTCCATTGATGAAGCGGTTGCTCTGCGAGAGCAGGGGATAACATTGCCGGTATTGACACTTGGGTATGTGCCACTCGATCGCCTGGCGGAAGCGGTGGCGCGAGATATACGTTTGACGGTGTATAATCCGGAGACATTGCAATCTTTAAGCAATCTCAAACTTCAAAATTTAAGTTCCGCAATTCGAGTCCATGTGAAGGTGGACACTGGTGCCTCGCGGCAGGGAATTTTGCCGCAACAGTTGTTGGATTTTATCCGCGCGATTCCGCCCGGGGTTGAACTTGAAGGTCTTTGCACGCATTTCGCCAATATTGAGGACACCACGGATCATTCCTACGCGCGGCTTCAGCTCGAGCGTTTTCAAAAAGCCATCGCGGATCTTGAGGCGGCGGGAATTTCCGTTCCCATCAAGCATACTGCCTGTTCTGCCGCGGCGGTTCTTTTTCCGGAGACGCACTTTGATATGGTGCGCCTGGGAATCTCGCTCTATGGCATTTGGTCATCCAAGGAAACACTCGTGTCCGCTGGGAGCCGGTCGGATAATTTCACGCTCCGTCCCGTGCTCTCCTGGAAGACGCGCGTCGCCCAGCTCAAAACTATTCCGGCGGGCACACCCGTGAGCTATGGGCTCACCGAGCGCGTAAGCCGAGAGAGTCGAATGGCCGTGATTCCCGTCGGTTATTTTGACGGTTTTGATCGGCGTTTGTCCTCCATTGGCAATGTTTTAATCCGCGGTAAGCGAGCCAAGATCGTTGGCCGCGTGTGCATGAATATGATGATGGCTGACGTGACGGATATCCCCGAGGCCGCGCTCGAGGATGAAGTTATTCTCATTGGTAAACAGGGGAATGAACAGATTTCCGCCGACGAGGTGGCTCAAAAAAGCGGTACGATTGCTTATGAGCTCTTGGCGCGTCTCAACCCGCTCCTCCCGCGAATAGTGGTATAGTGTACAGATCATGACTGGTCATTGACAAAAGTTTCCGAATATGCTACGATGAAAATTGCCATAGAGTTCTTTGAGAAAAACCCAAACAGGAGGAAAAGTCATGGATCAAAAAATAAGAGCGGACGCAAGCGATTCTATTGAGGTTGGTAATGCATACCTCGGAATGCTTGATCAAGCATTGGATGCCACTCAAAAAAAGAAGTTTTTGGAGCGTGCAGAGGGGGAATACTTGAAAGCGATCGCTCTCCTTGCGGGGCACAGTGACAGTTTAAGCGTGAGAGCGTACAGAGGTCTCGGTTTTGCAAAACGTCTTCTTTGCCATGACCCCAAGGAGATTTTGGTAGTACAAAGGCAGACCGTTGAGTTGAGCCGTCAATTGGAAAGGGAACGCGGGGGAATTGCGTTTTTGTCCGATTTAGTCAAAGATCTGGCTCGGGAAAGTATAACGCACGAGGAGATGGGTTTCGAGGAGGAAGCACGGGAGTGTGCCCAAGAAGTCGTTGATGGCTACAAGGAATTAGTTGATCGAGACCCTGAGCAATTTCTCGTGGGCTCTGCCGCTTCCTGTGTGCGTTTGGGGGAATTGTGGCAAAAAGCGAAACAAGCGCTGGAGGCCAACGAGCAGTTTCTGATGGCCAGCATACGACTCCAACGGCTATCAAAGGATTTTCCCACGGAGCGAGATCAGTTATCCTGCAAGATTGAGGGTTGCTTGGTTGCGGTGTTGATAGAGTTAAAGAAAACATCAGTGTGATACAACGCACAGATTCAGAAACACGTTAAGTACACAGAACCGTGTCCATCGCCTGCAAGCGAGAAGGCGCGGTTTTTTATTTTTCCTTTTTTGATTTTACTTTTGTAGATTCGCTAAAATGATCACAAGGAGGAATGTTCATGAGTTTCACCGACGCTTTGGTGTATTTTGCTCCTGTGTGCTGTATTATTGCTTTCGCGTGGATAGCCATCAAACGGTTTCCATGGTTTAAGAAGCGGTTCTCTCCGCGTGAGTATAAAGAAAAATCTTCTGACGCAGGGGAAGAGGCAGGTGAAGAAAGCAAAAAACGAAAGCGAGAGACGGAATCCCTCATGCGCAAAGCGAAGGCGCTTCGCAATAACAGTCGGTGTACTCCGGGTCGCAAGAGGTGATGGATTCCGAGGAAGTTCCTTATGAATAGTCAAGTGCGGGCTTGACAAAAAACGAATTTTGGAGTAGAAAGTGGGTATCACAATTCAGTGATCAAAACCCAGTTCATGGAGGACGCAATGATCGAACAAGCTCTTTTATCGAGGCACCTGCCGTTGGTGACATCTGCTTGCTTTTTCGATAATGAAACAACCCACGCAGAGATGGCAGGAGCTCTGGCAGAGGCCATCAATTTTGCTCGAGTGGGCGGCGGATGCGCGCAGGTGCTCGTCACTGTCAACGATGATGAGCTCGGGGGGTTGGAAAAGTATGTCAATGCCGTCTGCACCTCGCTTGGTGTTCCTGGCGAAACAATTACATGCACCTCCGCGGATTTAATTGTTTCCGGTGCCGCGAAGATTACCATCTCTGTCGGGTGATTTGATTCGCCGATTACCGATTACTCGATTTTTGCCCGTCCGGGGATCTCTCCGACGGGCCATTTTTTATCGGCAAAAATTGTGATAGGATGAGTATGAAAATATGATGGATTTTCTCGAAAATTTAAACCCGGCGCAGAAGGAGGCGGTCACTCATGGCGATGGGCCGCTTCTCATTGTTGCGGGCGCGGGTACCGGCAAAACCACGGTGCTCGTGAGCCGCATTGCCTGGCTTATCTTGACGGGTAAGGCCAAGCCGCAGGAGATCCTCGCTATGACTTTCACCGAGAAAGCGGCGGGCGAGATGGAGGAGCGCGTGGATCGTTTGTTACCCTATGGATACGCGGATCTCTGGATTTCCACCTTCCACGCCTTCTGCGATCGCGTCTTGAAACAGCATGCGATGGATATCGGCCTGCCGGGGGATTATAAACTTTTCAATCAGACCGAGCAGTGGCTTCTGGTGCGCAATAATCTCGAGCGTTTCAATCTCGACTACTATCGTCCGCTTGGGAATCCGACCAAATTCATTCACTCTCTCCTGAAGCATTTTTCACGCGCCAAAGATGAGCTTGTGACGCCGGAGGAATATTTAAAATACGCGCAGGGGCAGAAGATGAATACGGATTCCCCTCACCAAACCTCTCCCCGCGAGAATACACGGGGAGAGGGCAAGAGTGAGGGGGCGGATATTCAACGCCTTGAAGAAGTGGCAAATGCTTATCATGTTTATCAAAATCTTCTTTTGGAAAATAACGCGCTTGATTTTGGCGATCTCGTGAACTGCACCCTGCGGCTGTTTCAGGCGCGGCCGCATCTTCTCCGTCAGTACACGGAACAATTTCACTACATTCTTGTAGACGAATTCCAGGATACCAATCTCGCCCAGTATGAATTGATCAAACTCCTCGCCTCGCCTCGCCACAATGTTACCGTGGTGGGCGACGATGATCAGAGTATATATAAATTCCGCGGAGCGTCTATCTCTAATATTCTGCATTTTAAACAAGATTACTCGGATGCCAGAGAGATATTTCTCACGGAGAATTACCGCAATTTCCAGAATATTCTTGATGCAAGCTATGCATTCATCCAGCAGAATAATCCCAATCGCCTCGAGTGGCGGATGCAACAGGAGCAGGAGACATCGTTAAGCAAAAAACTCAAAGCTACCCGCGCGGGTTCAGGAGCTCTTGAGTTTTTATCCGGAGAAACGGCCATGGATGAGGGGCGCATCATCATGGAAAAGATTCTTGAACTGCAGAAAGCGAATACGGATGCTTCGTGGGACGATTATGCCGTACTCGTGCGCGCCAATGATCACGCGGAGGCGATTATCAAGGTATTCGAGCAGGCGGGCATTCCGCATCAGTATGTCGCTTCACGCGGGCTCTATCTCAAGCCGGTCATCCTCGACACCGTGGCCTATCTGAAGCTTCTTGATGACTACCATGAAGGCCCGGCCATGTGGCGCGTGCTGAATTTTCCGTTTTGGAAGATTCCGCAGGAAGATCTCACGAATCTTTCCTATTGGGCAGGCCGCCGAGCATGGTCGCTCTATGAAACTCTCCGCCGCGCGCCGGAGCTTGGGGCTTTTTCTCCGGAAGTCCTTGGTGTATTCGCGCATATTACCGGATTGATTGAGAAACACAGCAGATTGACTCGATCCGCAACGCTCCCATACCTGATTTACGCATTTCTTGAGGAATCAGGGTATCTTAAACACGCCGTGGATGAAAAAACATCCCGTGAACAAATTTCGTTCCTCAATCAATTTTACAAAAAAATACAGGAATTCGAGTTTTCTTTCCCGCACGCGCCGCTCAAAGAGTTTTTGCGCGCCATTGATCTCGAGTTGCAGTCCGGAGAAACAGGCACGCTTGAGACCGATCTTGATTCTGGCCCCGAAACGGTAAAAATTCTCACGGTGCACAGCGCCAAAGGCCTCGAGTGGCGTTATGTTTTCATCGTGAATTTGGTGGATCGCCGTTTTCCCACGTCCGAACGCGCCGAGACCATTGAACTCCCCCCCGCGCTGATACGCGAGGTTCTTCCGGAGGGAGACGTGCATCTCGAAGAGGAGCGCCGGTTGTTTTATGTCGCGATGACTCGCGCGAGAGACGGCTTGTATTTTACCGCCGCGGAAAATTATGGTGGCGTGCGAAAGCGCAAGCAATCAAGGTTTCTTGTTGAGCTGGGAATCGTAGAGGCGCCGGCGAAAGAAAAAGCGCGAAAAACCGAGTCGTCCCGCGCCGATTTCCCAAACATGCTCATGTCGCAGGCGGTACATGAATCCGCGGAGAGCGAACAGTTTCCGCTTCCGCAAAAATTCAGTTTTACCCAGCTCAAAGCCTTTGAAAATTGTCCACTGCAATATAAGTTTGCCCATATTTTGCGCGTGCCGGTGCGTGGCCACGGAATGTTCAGCTTTGGTCGTACAATTCATCAGACGCTTGCCGCGTTTTATACGGAACTCGCCGAGCGGGCACTGGCGCGACAGAAGGATTTGTTTGGCGGCAAAGACGCGGTGCCTTCTCTCAAGAAGGAAGGCCTCTTGGCGCTTTATGAGAAAAATTGGATTGACGATTGGTACGCGAGCGCCTCGCAAAAGGAGGAATATCACAGCAAAGGGAAAAAGCTTCTTGAGGATTTTTTCAGCGCCAACTGCGGCGAGGGAATGAAGCTGCCGCTTCATATTGAGCAGGGGTTTAATCTGAAAATCGGGGATATTACCATGAAAGGCGCGATCGATCGGGTTGATCTGGCCGAAGGCGGCGTGGAGATTATTGATTACAAAACCGGGAGCCCCAAAAAAGAGGGGAAGACCGACAATCGACAGCTCATCATTTATCACCTTGCCGCCAAAGAGGTTTTTGGATATACGCCGGTGAAACTGACTTATTACTACGTAGAATCGGGGGATAAAATTTCGTTTGTCGCCGGGCCAAAAGATGAGGCGGAGGTAAGGGAAAAAATTCAGGAGATGGCGGGGCAGATCCGCCGGAGCGGCTTCGCGGCGACTCCCAGCACGCAAACGTGCAAATTTTGCGACTTTAAAGAGATCTGCGACTTTCGCGCTCTATGAAAAAACTGGTATCATTGGGAGAGCTTCTCGGAAGAATGGCCGGCCGCGGTCCTCTGGCCAAAACGCTTGAAATCGCCAAGGCTATTGAGGTCGTGCGTGTCTTTCTTCAAAAATCCTTCGGTCAAAAGGCGGAGGGGATTCAGATCCTCAAAATTCAGCATGCCGTGCTTTTCCTGCGAGCTCCCTCGGCGCCGGCGGCGGCGGCGGTCAAAGCGCTCGAGGCTGATCTCCTGAAAGAGGTGAACGCGGAATTTCGAAAACCGGTCATGACAAAAATTTCGATATCTTCTTAATTTTTATGGCCTGGATTATTCTTCTCTCGTTTGTAAGCATCATTGCGTGGGGTGCTTGGTGGTATATTGTTGTCTCCATAGACCCGGCCGCTTCGGGTTTTATCGGGCCGCTTCTTTTTTACGCCAGTTTCGCGCTGGCACTGGCCAGTTCGGTGACGGCGGCGACCTTTGGCCTTCGCCGAAAACTCGATAGCGACGAGATCCCTTGGCGGCATATTCGGTCTTCCTTGCGGGAGGGAGTGGGTATTTCTCTCTTTATGGCATTCTCCCTTTACTTGGCGGCGGGCGGTATGCTACGGTGGTGGAATGGAATTCTTTTAGCTATCATTGCGTTTTCCTTGGAGGGGATTTTTCTCATGAAAGAGCACGCCCGTCGCGCTCGCCGTGTGAGTTCTCTCCACAATAATGATAGGACTTACGCGTTTGACCAAGTTCGACCCGCTTCGCCGGATCTTCAGCGAGGCGAGGGCAAAAGGTGAGGATTTTGCGAGGCGTAGTAGAGCTACGGCGAGCCGCCGCCACGGCGGGGCGAGCAAAACCGGAGCTTTTTAACGAAGAGATTGGTCAAACCCCTGTGGCTTCTGTCATGGGAAGTTCCCCAATTTCAGGACTTCACGACAGAAGCGCGTATGTCCTATGAGCGATCGCGGGAAAGAGTTTCCGAATTGTATAATAAGCAACAGGATATCCTATGAAGCGCTCATATTTTTTCGCCCATATTACCAAGGAACCACCTGCCGATGAGACCAGTGTCAATGCCCAGCTTCTGGTCCGCGGAGCGTTTGTTGATAAGCTCATGGCGGGAGTCTATTCGTATCTCCCGCTCGGCTTGCGCGTTTTGAGAAAAATCGAGAATATCGTCCGCGAAGAAATGGACGCCATCGGCGGGCAGGAAGTTCTCATGGCGATGCTTCATCCAAAAACTATTTGGGAACAAACCGGCGGATGGGGGAGTATCGATGTCCTCTTTAAAATTCAAAGTCGGACAGAAAAAGAATACGCGCTGGGGCAAAGCGAGGAAGAGGTGGTTACGCCGCTTGTTTTGAGCCGAATGCACACCTATAAAGATTTTCCGCTTGCCGTGTATCAAATACACTGGAAATTTCGAGATGAACTTCGGGCGAAGTCAGGCCTTTTGAGGGGTCGAGAATTTCTGATGAAGGATATGTACAGTTTCCACCGCGATCAGGTTGATTTTGAGCGTTTCTATACCATTGCAAAGCAGGCTTATTTCCGAGTCTATTCACGGTTGGGTCTTACGGCCAAAGCGACCGAGGCCTCCGGGGGTAGCTTCAGCACGAAAATTTCCTATGAGTTCATGGTTCTTACCGACGCGGGTGAGGATGATATCCTGTATTGCGACACGTGCGAGTTTTGCGTGAATAAAGAAATCGCGAAAGAAAAAGAAGGGGAAAAGTGCACGCGGTGCGGCAAGGGCGCCCTTCATATGGCGCGCGCTTCCGAAGTGGGAAACGTATTCGACCTTGGCCAAAAATATGGCAAGGATTTCAACCTGGGCTATACCGACGAAAAAGGAGAGAAGCAGTATCCCATCATGGGTTGCTACGGCATCGGTATCTCTCGGCTCTTGGGGGTCGTGGTGGAGAAGTTCAATGACGCGCGGGGTATTCGGTGGCCCGCCGCCATTGCTCCTTTTCAGGTGAATCTTATTGTGCTTCTTTCAAAGGACAGCAACGAATCCGCGCGCATTTCAGTGGCGGCCGAAACACTGTACCATTCCCTTCGCAGTGCTGGGATAGACGTACTTTTTGACGATCGAGAACATATCTCCGCCGGTGAAAAATTCGCGGAGGCCGATCTTATCGGCGCCCCGTGGCGAGTTGTAGTGAGTGCCAAGACGCTCGCCGGGGAATTCGCGGAACTCAAAGCGCGGGATTCCGAGAATGCGGAGCTTATTTCGCTTTCAAAAATTCTGAATACTCTCGCGGAAGCAATCAAGAAATCCACAGTGTAGACTTGTATGTTTGGAAACCTTTTCGGTAAATTTTCACGAAATCTCGCTATTGATCTCGGCACCGCGAATACGCTGGTGTACGTGCAGGGAGAGGGCATCAAAATCAATGAGCCGTCGGTCGTAGCCGTGAATAACCGCACGGGCGCGCTCGTGGCCGTTGGCCGCAGTGCGCGGGATATGCTCGGGAAAACCCCGCCCCATATCACCACCGTTCGCCCGCTCGTGAAGGGAATTATTTCCGATTTCGAGGTTACCGAAAAAATGCTGAAATATTTTATTGAAAAAGTAGGGCGCGGGAAATTCGCCATCGCCCCGCGTCCCTTGGTCGTGGTGGGCGTACCGCTGGATCTTACCGAGGTGGAGCGCAAAGCGGTGGAAGATGCCACTTTTGGGGGCGGCGCGCGAAAAGTATATCTCGTCGAGGAAGTGATCGCGGGCGCCATGGGGGCAAGGCTCCCGACTTCGGAGTCGGTTGGTTCCATGATCGTGGATATCGGCGGAGGGAGCACGGAAATTGCGGTTGTTTCCCTCAATGGCGTTGTCAAATGGAGATCGCTCCCCGTGGCCGGAGACGAGATGAATCGCAGTATTGTGCAATATGCCCGTGAAGTCCTGAACCTGGTGTTGGGCGAGAAGGTTGCCGAAGAGATAAAAATAAAAATAGGATCGGCCCAGGAGTTTGGCGAGCAAATGGAGTACCCGATGCGCGGGCGAGACCTTTTGACGGGATTGCCGCGCGAAATCATGGTAACGGATGCTCAAGTCCGCGACGCGCTTTCCCGATCCGTTCGGCAAATTATCGAAAATATTAAAATTACGCTCGAGATCACTCCGCCGGAACTCGCGGCCGATATCTATGAACGCGGCCTCGTGCTCTCGGGCGGTGGCGCGCTCCTTCGGGGTTTGGATAAAATCATCAGCCAGCACTCGGATATCCCCGTGCGCGTTGCCGATGATCCATTAACCGGAGTGGCGCGCGGCCTTGGGATGCTTCTGGATGATAATGCCCTCCTCAAGGGGATTGCGCTTCCTTCCACTCGTGAGACGAGCGTCCTCAATTAGCCTGCTTTGAGTATGCGCCGTCTTGGTTTTTTTCTCGGTGTGCTCCTTCTGTTGGGTGTCATTGGATTGGGCATGCAGTATATTCCGATTTTTGGCGTCTTTAATGATGGGGTGGCGCGAGTGACTGTTCCAGCCGCGCGGACGCTCTCGCTTTGGAGTCAGCATTTCCGGAGCGCGTTTACGGTCATCGTGAAAAGCCGGACCATGGCTGCGGAGTTTGAGTCTCTGCGTACTCGCGCCGGTATATTAAGCGCGCAGGTGGCCGATCTTCAGATGCTTTCCACCGAGAACGCGTCCCTGCGCAAACAGCTGAATTTTCTCGAGGAAACAAAATTGAAATTCACGGCAGCCGCTATTATCGGATTGACCAATGATGACGGTCGGTCGATTTTGATTCTTGATCGAGGGGCACGGCATGGAGTTGGCGTTGGCATGCCACTGGTGGCGGAAGGGGGGATACTCATCGGAAAAATTATCAAAGTCGAGGAACAGAAATCCTTTGCGCTGGTCACGATGGCCAACCATAGCCGCACGGCCGTTTCGCTGGCAAAAACTCCTGGAACGAACGGCCTGATCACGGGCGACCGGAATTTGAGCCTGACGCTGGATTATGTACCGGCGGATGTTCCGCTTTCCGTCGGAGATATCGTCGTCACCTCCGGACTTGAGCCGCTGGTACCACGCGGACTGGTGGTGGGAACGGTTGATGAACTCCTGCCGGCGGAGAACAGTCTTTTCCAGCGAGCCTATATCGCGGTCCCATACTCTCTTTCGGAACTCCAGTATGCGAGCGTAATTCTTTCCAATGCTCAGTAAAATTCTTGGTTTCATTTTTGGCCTCTGGTGTATCATCATTTTGTATGATGTATTTTTTTCGCGTACGCCCTTTGACAGCATACTTGTCGCCGTGATTCTTCTGGCCATCATCGCTCCCTGGCGAACTACCATATTATGGACCGTACTCCTCGGAGTGTTTTTGGATGCGAGCACCCCTCTGCCTCCGTCCGTGCTCCTGCTCTCGCTTATTCTTGTTTCCTCGATCACCCTGCTTTTGATTCGGCTTTTTTTTCAGCACGGATCGCTGTGGACGACAGCGCTTCTCGCATTTTCCGGAACATTTTTCTTTGAATTTTCGCAAACATTCTGGCAGTATTTCCTCCACTGGACAGGCAGCACTCTTCTTTCACCCGCGCTTCCCGAGTTGAGTTTTTTGGGCTGGCGCGCCGTCTGGAATACCCTGGCCGCGCTCATTGGGTTTCTTTGCATCCGCCTCCTCTCAAAGCGGCTCAATCCGAGCTTTCTTTCGCTGAACCAAGGAGAGTTTTTGTGGAGATCCTAAAAAATATGTCCCCGATCAACTATACGGAAGAATTGAATACCGAACAGCTTGCGGTGGTGCGCGGCGGCGACGGGCCATGCCTGGTGTTGGCTGGAGCGGGTACGGGAAAAACCCGCACGATCGTCTACCGCGTGGCCCATCTCATCGAGCAGGGTATTCCGCCGGCGCAGATTTTGCTCATGACATTTACCAATAAAGCAGCCAAAGAAATGCTTGGGCGGGTAGAGGAGCTTCTTGGCCCAAAAACCGCAGGTCTTCGCGGCGGCACTTTCCACCACATGGGAAACTGGATCCTGCGCCGATACGGTTCCGCTCTTGGTTTCTCGCCCGCGTTTACCATTCTCGATGAGGACGACAGCTCGCGTCTTTTTCAGGAGTGTTGCGCGGAGTTTGGGCTTGCTGGGCGCGCCGCCGCGGAGCGATCACGCCTGCCCAAGGCTTCCGTATTGCACCACTGGTGGAGTTTCGCGCGCAACAATATGCAGGGCCCCGCGGAAATGATCGCGGCACGCGTATCCGATCTTGATGCCGACACCCATGCGCTTTCATCGGCCATTGATCTCTATGAAAAACGCAAACGGGAATCGGGGCTCATGGATTTTGACGATCTCTTGATATGTTGGAGGCGGCTTCTTATGGAGTCGCCGCGAGTTCTTGAAACGCTCGCCACTCAATTTCGATATATTCTCGTCGATGAATTCCAGGATACCAATAAATTGCAGGGGGATATTGTGGCCCGTTTGGGCGGCGTTCACGGCAATATTTTGGTGGTGGGGGATGATGCACAATCCATCTATGGCTTTCGGGCGGCCTGCGTGGAAAATATTCTCAAATTTCCGGATACGTTCCCGGGGGCGAAAATTTTCCGGCTTGAGGAGAATTATCGCTCCACCCGGGCCATCCTGGATATTGCAAATGCTTCCATTGCCTACAATTCTCGACAATTCAATAAGGAGCTTCGCGGCCGCCAAGGAGGAGGAGCAAAGCCCGGTGTCTATGGATTCATAGATACCAGAGAAGAGGCGCGATTTCTCGCGGATCAAATTATGGATTGCGTGGAAGATGACGATGACCTGCGCGCAAGCGCGGTATTGTTCCGCGCCGCCTTTCAAGCGATGCAGCTCGAACTTGAACTTCAAAAGCGGGGCATACCATATATCATCCGAGGCGGCGTGCGCTTTTTTGAACAGGCGCATATCAAAGATATTGTTGCCTATCTGCGGCTGTTGGCCAATCCGCAAGATGAGATTTCCTGGAAGCGCGTGCTTAAAATGGAAGATGGAGTCGGTGACAAGACTGCCGATCTTTTGGTGCGGATTTTCAAAAACGCTTCCCAGGAAAGTCTTTCTCTGCCCGGGGGCGCTCCCGGGATACAGGGGGTCAGTACCGCCGCCTCTCGGAGTGCCTCGCTCGTAGTTGCTCGAATGAATACCCTGCGAGGAATGACAAAAACCGCGGAGAAGATCAGTTTCCTCTTGCAGGATTTTTATGATGCATACGCCCGGAGTACTTTTGAAGATGCCCGCGACCGCATTGAAGATATCGACCAGCTGGCTCTGTTTTCCGAGAGCTACGGCGATATTGAATCCTTCCTTGCCGACGTGACGCTCTCGGATGGTTTCAAAGGGGAACGCGGTGCCAATGATGCGAATCGGGATGTCCTTATTCTTTCCACTATTCATCAGGCCAAAGGGCTTGAGTGGAAAAATGTATTCGTTTTGGGCCTTGCTGAAGGACAATTTCCGCACTATAAATCATGGGTGGAGGCGGGCGAGATAGACGAAGAGCGCCGGCTGTTCTATGTCGCCGTCACGCGCGCGAAAACGCGCCTCACCCTCACGTATCCTATCACCAGCCGTGGATCTATGGGTGATACGTTTTCACAACCCTCGACCTTTATTTCCGAACTCCCGCCGGAGCTTATAGAATCGCACGGAAACCCGGAGCGAATTATTGAAATGAAGGATTGATAGAAAGAAATAAAAAACCTGTGCTATGGCACAGGTAGGGTTCCTTCTGCGGATTCTATAAAAATATCCTGAAAAGATTCACAACCAAGAGCACCGGGAGCATCAATACGACGAAAAACCACCCAAATGTGCACCATACCACCTCCTCGTCCATATCACCATCATAATGATTTTCTCGGTATTCTGTAATCCAGAAGCCACGAAGGGTAATAGTTTTGACGACGCCGATGCAGAATGTGATGATGAGAAGAGCCAACCACAGCGCGAGGGGGATGGCGAGAAGGGTTTGGATCTTGTCCATGACGTTGACCTCTTGATTGTTGTAGGGAAAGGACAATACCTCTGTATACTATAAAGCTGATATATCGATTTTGTCAACGGCACGACAATATATTGGGAGTCGGAAAGAAATGTGGTATACCATCACGATCGTGATGGTATACCACACGTCATCCAAAATCCGCGATGGACGATGTTGTCAGTAGACACCGTGGATAAAAGCAATCGCCAGGAGAAGCATATACCCGTGCGCGCGTGTTTAGTGAAAGTGGAATACAGAGCTTTTCATTTTCGGTGGAAACTGTTATATTTTCTCAATGTATGGCAAAGAAACTCATTTATTTGGATCACGCGGCGGCCACCCCGGTGGATGATCGTGTGCTTCGTGCAATGGAGCCATTTTGGCAAAAAGAATTTGCCAATCCGAGCTCTATTTATTCTTTGGGGAATGCGACGCGCCTTGCCGTGGATGACGCGCGCGAGTCTATCGCAAAAATTCTTGGCGCATTGGGAAGTGAAATAATTTTTACTTCCGGCGGAACCGAGGCGAATAACCTTGCTATCCTTGGAGCGGCTTGCGGGGCAACCCCTCACCCTCACCCCAACCCTCTCCCACAAGGGGAGAGAGGGAATCATCGCAGGCATATTCTTGTTTCCGCCATTGAACATCATTCGGTGCTCGAGCCGGCGATGGCTTTAAAGAAAGAGGAATTTGACGTTGAGATTCTGCCGGTGAGTAAGGATGGCCTGGTGGATCCGGAACAGGCGGTAAAACGGGTGCGGACGGATACCATTCTTGTCTCCGTGATGCTTGCGAATAATGAGATAGGCACGATCGAGCCGGTTCAAGAGATTGCCAAACAGATTGCGAAGAAGCGCAAAAACGGTTTTCCGATTGTGCATACCGACGCGTGCCAAGCGGCGGGATTTCTCCCGCTTGATGTGCGAAAGCTCGGTGTTGATCTCCTTACCGTCAATGGCGGAAAAATCTACGGACCAAAAGGCGTCGGTTTTCTTTATCATCGGCGAGGGGTGAAACTTGATTCGATTATTCACGGCGGAGGACAAGAGGGCGGCGTGCGATCCGGTACGGAAAATGTGCCGCTTATTGTCGGTATGGCAAAATCGTTTGAGCTTGCGCAAACGGAAGGAGTGAAAAGTGGAAAGAAGCTCAGCGCATTGCGCGATGAACTGTTCAAGGGAATTCTCGAAGTGATTCCGGGCAGTTTCTTGAATGGACATCCTGTCGACCGCCTGCCCAATAATATAAATGTGTGTATTCCGGGAATTGAAGGGGAAACCCTCGTTCTCTATCTCGACGAAGCGGGGATTGCTTGTTCTACCGGATCGGCTTGTACCGCCGGGTCGCTTGACCCATCGCATGTCCTGCGGGCGATAGGACTCTCCTCGTCGCAGGCAAAATCTTCCCTTCGGCTCACGCTTGGACGCGAAAATACTTCGGATGAGGTGAAATATTTTTTGAAATCACTTCCCGGCATCGTCAAAAAACTCCGGACGCTATGATCGAAAAATCCAAAGACAAAAAAGAGCTCTCCGTGATATTGGCGATTGGCGCAGTGGCAACCGCTATTCTTTTGACTCTCTCGTGGCCCTTTTTATATCGCGTAGTCATCGAGCCTATTTTCCTCCATCGCTCTCAAGCGATTCAGCTCTACCCTGGGCCGCTGGCAATCCAGGCGCCCGTCCCCGCACTTCGCGTGAGTGATTGGCAAGGCGCGCAAAAAGAGCTTTCCCGGGTGAGTGCGGGAAACCCCTCTGTGGTTTTCTTTTTCGCTTCATGGTGCGAGTCATGCGCCGCAAGTTTGCGCGATCTGAAGGAAATCCAACAGGAGCAACAAAGCGAAAGCTGGCGGATGCTTGCGGTGCATATTTCCTCAACGGAACATGCGGACAGGGCAAGGGAACTTATCGAGCTGGTGGATTTTCCAAAAAAGGATGCGTACTTTGAAAATGACCCGGCGGCCGAAAAACGGTACATGGGAAGTGATCGCGCGATCCCGCTGACTATTTTTGTCAACGCCAAAGGAAGAGTTACCGGAATCCTCAAGGGTTCGGTAACTCGAAAAACGCTTGAACAGGGGATGAAAGCGGCAAACGGCGAATCTTTATGAAAGAGGTAGTACTCGTTCATTATCATGAGCTCGCGCTCAAAGGGAAAAATCGAGGCATGTTTGAGCGCACGCTGGTGGAAAACATCGCCGCGATTACCGGCATACCGCGGAAGCGCATCTGGCTTCTTGAGAGTCGGATTATTATTGAAGATACCGGCGACGCCGCACAGCGACTAAAATATGTCTTTGGTATTTCCTCCTATGCTCCGGCATTGTGCGTTGCCCCGAATCTGGCAGCTATTCAAAAGGCGGCGTTTGCGCTTGCGGAGACAGGGGGATTCAAGAGATTTGCTGTCTCCACCTCGCGCGGCGACAAAAAGTTTGCCATGACTTCGGTTGAAGTGAGCCGCGAAATCGGGGGCGCACTTCATGAGAAGACCGGTGTTCGAGTAGACTTGACGAATCCGGAGAAAACTTTTTTCATTGAAATCACGCGCGAGCACGCCTATGTCTACACGGGGCGGGTCCCCGGTCCCGGAGGATTGCCGGTGGGTACGCAGGGAAATGTCCTGGCCCTGCTTTCGGGCGGTATTGATTCGCCGGTAGCCGCGCACCGAATTTTG
Source organism: Patescibacteria group bacterium (assembly GCA_038064355.1). Classification (GTDB taxonomy): domain Bacteria; phylum Patescibacteriota; class Patescibacteriia; order GWA2-47-26; family GWA2-47-26; genus JBBTTG01. Next base: position 27,266 of record JBBTTG010000031.1, on the reverse strand, counting down.
AAACGAGGCGCGTCAGTGAATTTTATCCATTTTCACAGTTATCCGTTTACCTCACGCGCCTCAATCGATAAGGTAAAAACCCTTGCGGGGATACTGAATCGTTTTGCGATGCGATCTACCCTCTCACTTGTTCCTTTTGGAAAAATACAAAAAGAGATTCTCAAAAAATGCCGGGAGCCCTATCGTGTCATTCTCTATCGCCGCCTGATGTTGAGGATTGCGGAGAAACTTGCCCGGCAAACGCACGCACAAGCGCTTGTAACCGGCGAGAGCTTGGGTCAAGTGGCTTCGCAAACTCTTGAAAATATGGTGGTAACCGAAAATACTCTCACCCTGCCTCTCTTTCGTCCGCTCATCGGTTTTGATAAGGAAGAAATTATCGCCGAGGCCCGAAAAATCGGCACGTTTGAAACATCCATCGAACCGCACGATGATTGCTGTACGCTGTTTCTGCCAAAGAACCCTATCATCCGCGCGCGTCTTGAGGATATTCTTCGCGAGGAAGCCGAGCTTGATATACCAACCCTGATCGCCGTCGCACTTTCCTCTCTGGAAATTTTTAAGCCAGACGCCTCTTCCGCCTAATCTGCTTACTCTGCTTAATTCTTACCTTGCTTAGTATGTCCACCCTCTACATTCTTGCCACACCCATTGGAAATCTTGAGGATATCACTCTTCGTGCGCTCCGCATACTCAAAGAGGTGGACTTTATCATCTGCGAGGATACGCGGGTTACGTCAAAACTTCTCACGCGTTTTGAAATACAAAAACCGCTTATGTCTCATTTTCAGCACAGCACCGATCGCAAGACAGATGAAATTATTGCGCGATTGCGTGAAGGGAAAAATGCCGCCTTTGTTACGGATGCCGGCACCCCGGGGATATCGGATCCTGGTGGCATGCTGGTGAAATGGGTTTATGAGAAATTGGGCGATGAAGTAAAAATCGTACCGATTCCCGGGCCATCGGCAATAGTTGCGGCGCTCTCAATCTCGGGGCTTCCGGCGGACGCGTTTCTTTTTTTGGGATTTCCTCCGCACAAAAAAGGACGGCAGACATTTTGGAAAACCGTGGCAGCCTGCGAGGAGACGGTGGTTTTTTATGAATCGCCCCATCGGATTTTGAAATCTTTAACTGAATTGGGCGCGGTGCTCCAAGGGTCGCCTCGCGCGGCGGTCGTGTGCCGCGAATTGACCAAGATGTTTGAAAGCGTGTATCGTGGTGATACGGATTCCATACTTGAACTCGTGAAAAAAAACCCGCAAAAAGGGGAGTATGTCGTAGTCGTTGGACCCAAATAATTTTATGGCAAAATTCTACATCACCACTCCGATATTCTACGTCAACGATAAGCCGCACGTGGGACATGCGTATACGGTTATCGTGGCCGATGTCCTCGCGCGCTATCATCGCATGCGAGGCGATGAGGTATTTTATCTCACCGGAACCGATGAACATGGCGTGAAGATTCAAGAGATCGCCGAAAAGCAGGGGAAACAGCCAAAAGAGCTTGCGGATGGAATTTCCGCCAAATTTCGGCTGGCATGGGATACGCTTAATATCTCAAATGATGGATTCATGAGGACAACTGACGCGCACCACGAAGATGCCGTGCGATACGCACTCTCCGAAATGTACAAACAGGAATGGATATACAAAGGATCCTACGAGGCACTCTATTGCGTAGGCTGTGAACAATACAAAATGAAGAGCGAGCTCGTGGAGGGAAAGTGCACGGATCACAACCGCGAACCGGAAGTGCATTCCGAGGAGGCGTACCTTTTTAAGCTTTCTCATTTTGCTCCGGAAATTTTGAAGCGGATCAAATCCGAAAAAATCAAGATCCTTCCTGTCACGCGCCACAATGAAATGGTTTCTTTTCTGGAGCTCGAAGGGTTGAATGATATTGCCATCTCGCGCCGCAAAGAAAAAGTCGCGTGGGGTATAGAGCTTCCATTTGACCCGAATCACACGACATATGTCTGGGTGGATGCGTTTTTGAATTATATTACCGGCCTTGGCTGGCCAAAAGATAAAACACGGATGGAAAAATTTTGGCCGGCGAATGTTCAACTCATGAGTAAGGATATTTTACGCGTGCATGCCACGATTTGGCAAGCGATTTTGCTGGCGCTCGGACTTGAGACATCGCAAACGCTTTTTATACACGGATTTTTTACGGTGGACGGGCAGAAAATGTCCAAATCGCTTGGCAATGTGGTGGACCCGATGGAGATCGCGCAAACGTACGGCGCGGATGTTCTTCGGTATCATCTCATGAGGGAAATTTCCTTTGGTTCTGACGGAGATTTTTCTCTGAGGCGCCTTGAGGAGCGCCATGAAAGCGATCTGGCCAACGGAATCGGAAATTTAGTCGCCCGCGTACTCGGTATGGCCGAAAAGTATACGGGTGGAAAAGTGCCGGAAATCACCGCATCCGTATTCTCAAACGTCTGGGATGCCTATGGCTCTCACTTTGAAAAATTCCAGCCGGATCAAGCGCTTTCGGCCGTTTGGGGATTTATCACGGACGTGGATAAATTTATTGATACGGAACAGCCCTGGGTGCTTGCCAAAACCGATACAGAGCGTCTCAACTTCGATCTCTATATTCTCCTTGAGAGCCTGCGCCATTTGGGACGGCTGGTATGGCCTTTTATGCCCTCCACCGCCGAAAAAATCTTTACACAGCTCGGACTTCCGGATGAGCTAAAGGTGGGCTATGATGAAGGAAAGAAATGGGGTGGCCTCCAACCCGGCACCCGCGTCACAAAAGGCGAAGGCTTGTTTCCACGCCTAATCCCTAATCCCTAATCCCTGTCTGCATGGTCTCCTTCTTCGACCTTATACTCATCCTCATCCTCTTTGCCTTCGGGCTTTTTGGATTTTGGTTTGGTCTCATCCACGCGGTGGGATCGCTTTTGGGCACCATCGTCGGTTCCATTGTCGCTTCGCGCTACTACACCTTGTGGGGCGAGTCGAATACCACCCGAGTGATCGCATTCATCGTCATCTACAGCATCACAAGCCGCATCACCGGTTTCCTCTTTGTGGCGCTTGAGAAAGTTTTGAAAATTGCAACCTTTATTCCGGGACTCTCGACCGTGAATCGCATCGCCGGGGGCATACTCGGGCTCGCGGAAGGAATGATAGCCATTGGCGCAGCACTCTATTTTATCCAAAAATTTCCCATCGGGCCGCTCGCCGGACTCATCGCCTCATCCCAGCTTGCGGGCTTCCTCATCTGGATCGGGGGTATTGTCGTCCCTCTTTTCCCGGAAGTCCTGCGCCAGGCCAAGGTCGTTGGCAACATGCTTCCGTGATATGCTCATCGATGTTCATTCGCATGTTAATTTCAATGCTTATAAAGACGATGCCGATGAGACACTCAAACGCGCGCTCGACAACGGCATTTGGGTGAATAGCGTCGGTTCGCAAATCACGACAAGCCGACGCGCCGTAGAGATGGCGGAAAAATATGATACGGGTGTTTTTGCCACGGTCGGACTTCATCCCATGCATCTTTCCACCACGCGCGTGGATATCAACGAAGCCGACGCTCACTTTATGACGCGGGCGGAAAGGTTTGATCGCGCGGCATACGAACCCCTGACGCAGAGCAAGAAAACGCTCGCGGTAGGGGAAATCGGCCTTGATTATTTTCACCTTGCAGCGCCGGAGATTGCAGACAAAGAAGCGGAAAAGGCGAAACAAAAAGAAACCTTCCGCGCCCAAATAGCCCTCGCGCGGGATGTCGGTTTGCCGCTCATGCTCCATTGCCGAGACAGCAGAGAACACCCCGAAGACGCCTATTGGGATATGCACGACATCTTAAAGCAAGAGATCGGGTGGATGAAAGTTCCGGGAATGTTGCACTGTTTTACTTCCAGTGAACGCGTGGCGAAGGCGTTTATTGATATTGGATTTTATATCGGCTTTACGGGTATTATCACGTTTCCAAACGCCAAAAAATTACAAGTCATGGTGGCGGCCCTGCCTCTCGAGCGGATTCTCACGGAGACAGATTGCCCATATCTGACCCCGGCTCCTCATCGCGGCAAGCGCAACGAACCGGCCTATGTAAAATTTGTGGCGGAAAAAATCGCCGAGCTCAAAAACCTCCATCTTGCCGAAGTCGAAAAACAAACTTTCGAGAATGCGCATTCGGTATTTTCGAAATTGTATTAAAATTTTAGTCATTCCCGCGCAGAGCCTGCCCCCGCGAAAGCGTGGGGCGGGAATCCAGACACTGCATCCCCGGCTCAAACCTCAAACTTAAACTTGGCTCAACCCAGCCACAATGGCTTAACTTAGCCAAAATCTCCCCATCACACATCTCCCCATCACCCCTTGACAAAATTGGCTCGAATTGGCGGACGAGGAGAGTGGAGTGCGCGTCAAATCCATCAGCGGTTGGTGGATTACGCATGTTCCGACATAGCGCTCCCGAATCGCGATATACGGGCGGAGACTTCAAATCCGCCCGTTTTTTTATTTTTAAACCGTCGTTGAGCGGGGAGAGTGCGGCGTTTTATTACTCATCTCAAGTGCGACGGGTTTACCGCATCTTCCTATGAGGAGTCGGGATCTTTGCAATGACACTAAAATCAAAGCTCCGGATAGATGGGATGAGCTCCGGCGAGTTCGCGCACTTGAGCGCGAATTTTTTGTATCACTTCTTCATTCTCTGGATTTCTTAATACCTCAACGATGAGATTGGCGACGGCTTCGATGTCTTTTTCCTTGAGTCCGCGGGTGGTGAGCGCCGGCGTTCCAAGACGGATGCCGGACGGGTCGGCGGGTTTACGCGAATCAAACGGAATCATATTTTTATTGGTATAAATCCCAGCGCGGTCAAGGGCGGTTTCGGCCTGCTTTCCAGAGGTGCCGAGTTTGGTGACATCGGCCAGCACCAAGTGATTATCCGTGCCGCCGGTGATAATATCCACGCCATGCGCAAGGAGTGCACTGGCAAGCGTTTGCGCGTTGATGAGCACTTGTTTTTGATAAGTGACAAAATCCGGCTGGAGCGCCTCTTTGAATGCCACGGCTTTGGCGGCGATGCAGTGTTCAAGCGGCCCGCCCTGCATACCGGGAAAGACGGCAGAATCAATCAGTTGGGCGAGATTTTTTTTTGAGTCCGCGTGATATTTGTCATGCAAGCGATCCTCGGTTTTGCAAAGAATCATAGCGCCGCGAGGCCCGCGAAGTGTCTTGTGCGTCGTTGTCGTCACAATATCAGCATAAGGGACGGGGTCCGGATGAACCTTGGCGGCGACCAGCCCGGCGAAGTGCGCCATATCCACCATGAAATACGCGCCCACTTCGTCGGCAATCTCGCGGAATCGCTTGAAATCCAAATGCCGCGGATAGGCCGAGAAGCCGGCAACGATGAGTTTTGGTTTTTCCCGCAAAGCAAGCGCGCGCACTTCGTCCATATCCACACGCCCGGTATCCTGCCGCACGCCATACGGGATGACACTATAGAGCTTGCCGGAAAAGTTTACCGGTGATCCATGCGTGAGGTGGCCGCCGTGCGCCAAGTTCATGGCAAGGATTTTGTCGCCGGCGTTCAGAAGCGCGAAGTAAGCAGCCATATTTGCCTGCGCTCCGGCATGCGGCTGAACATTGGCGTGTTCGGCTCCAAAAAGAGTTTTCGCTCGCTCAATGGCCAGATTTTCACAAATATCAATAAACTCATTCCCTCCGTAGTAGCGCTTCCCCGGATACCCCTCGGAGTATTTATTGGTGAGAGGGGATCCGAGCGCTTCAAGCACCGCCATGGAAACGATATTCTCCGAGGCGATCATTTCGAGGCCGTCCCGCTGGCGCTGAATTTCATTTTTTATGGCTCCGGCGATTTCCGGATCGAATTG
>JBBTTG010000031.1:8764-21290 GCA_038064355.1 Patescibacteria group bacterium | reverse complement strand
CCCGCTGGCGCTGAATTTCATTTTTTATGGCTCCGGCGATTTCCGGATCGAATTGAACAAGGTTCTTCATATGCGGAATATCATCTGCTACAAGTTAATAATTTGCGAGAATATTTCCGAAATAAAGTGCATCGCGGCATCGTTTGTCAGAATAATATCGTACACTTTTGCATACTGCTCGCGTAACTCGCCATCTTCCTCATTCAAAAACCCGATCTTGATAAGATTTCTATGGGGGAATCCATCCACCATTCCGACATCGTCGAGCGAGTCGCCGAGAAGAATGACACTGGTACGATTTTTTATCGCTTCAAAAACCGGAAAATCCTGCAATAAAATTTTATTTTTATTCAGCGAATGAATCAAGGGTTCGCGGATACCGCTGAATTTTCCGCTATTACTGAATTCAAGCTGATTGGCGACTACGGCAACATTCGCGGTCAGGCGCCCTTCTTGGCGCAGGTATTCTTCAATCATGAATCCAAGCCCGGCGGACATTATAACAAGCGGCACGCTCTTTTCTCGCAAAGTATCCAGAAGTTCCATTGCGCCGTCACGAAAGCGCAAGGTTTTGCGTGCCACCACTTCGCGCATTACCCCTTGAGTGAGTCCGCACTCCACGAGGAGCTCAAAATGCTTTACCCACCATTCACGCATAGCCGACTCCTTCTGGTCTCGCGGAATACTCGGATTAATCTCAAGCGGGTGATAGTGGTCAAACAGCGCGTGCGCTCGCGGGGCGTAGTCGGGGGTGAGTACATTCTCATTGCGCAGTTGGGCGATCACGCTTGGAGATTTTTGCCCATCCACAAACGCTTTGGTAAATGTCCGGTCAAAATCAGCAAGCACCAGAAGCCGCGAGACGCCATCCGCTCGCAGCGCCGCTACTTTATTGAAGAGCTCTTTTTCGTTTGGGATGAAAACCATAGCATTCTATTGCAGGAATTTTATCATATAGGTACCCGCGTGGCGATAGCCCAATTTTCGGTAATAGTCGCGTACGCCGACGCCGGAGATGACCGCCATTTTTTGGAAACCTTGTTCATGCGCAATCTCCTCCGCTCTCTGCATGAGCGCACGTCCCAATCCCGTATGCTGGACCTCTCCGCTGTTGTTCCGTTGTCCGGTTGTTCTGTTGTTCCGTTTGAGCGACACCAAATGTCCATAGGTGTGCAACTCCCGGATCAATGCGGCACCTTTGATCTCCGGAAGATCATGATAAAGCTCCGGGTGCGATCCCGCCGGCAAGCGCAATCTGCAAAACGCATACACGGTTTCGCGTTCCGGGTCCTCAATGCTCAAAAAATACTCCCGCCCTCCGGACGCCGCGTATTCATCAATAAAAACTTTTAAATCCCCCTTGCGTCCCCCTTTGGAAAAGGGGGATTGAGGGGGATTTTGGTGACCAATCTCCCGACACCTCAAACACTTGCATTTCAATCCTCGCTTGCGCATCTCGGCCTGGATATATTCGCGCATATTGGTCATCGTGTTGCCGGCCATGATCCAATTTCCGGGAATATCGCGAATCAGCCGTGAGATGCGACAATAACGGGGGATAAGCTCCGATTTCGCGCGGATAAGCATCTCGGCAAGCTCCCGATCGCTGTAGGGCTTATAGAGACCGCGCTTGTATTGCGCGTAGAGAAGCGCGTTTGGTAAAACCAGACACGGATAAATCTTCACCATGTCCGGGCGGAGATTTTCGTTCTCGAAAATTTCTTTGATCATCTCATAGTCGCGCCTTGGAGTTGCACCCGGAAGCTGTGGCATCAAATGGAAATCCATTTTGAATCCCGCTTCGCGCAAAAGAACGGCGGCGCGTTCGACTTCCGCGATCCCGTGATCGCGATTGATGCGCTTCAAAATATCTTCATGAGTCGTTTGCACGCCAAGCTCCACCCGGGTGCAGCCGAGTTTGCGCAGGCGCACAATTTCCTCGAGCGTAATCCAATCCGGCCGCGTCTCAATCGTGAGTCCGATGATGCGATGCCTCGCCTTTTCATTCTTAACTTGTTCTTTTTCAAACCCCCTCACCTTTATCCTCTCCCCAGCGGGGAGAGGGCGGGGTAAGGATGTATGAACCCTCTCCACTCCGGGGAGAGGGAAGGGTGAGGGGGCGCCATTGGCCGCCTCAAAGCACCGCTGGATAAACCACGATTGATAACGCGCGGGATAGGAGGACCATGTACCCCCCTTGATGATAAGCTCGATCTTGTCGGTGGGATGCCCGTTGTCTTCCAACGTCCGGATCCTGCTCTGGACTTGGATATACGGGTCAAATTTCAACGCCAACGCGCGCGCGGCGGCCGGCTCATTGGAGAGATAGGACTTCGGCATGCGCGCCTCTGTTGGGCAGTAGGTGCAGCGTCCGGGGCAGGGAAAGGGTTTTGTCAGCGCCGTAATAATAGCCACACCCGAGAGACTCCGGATATTCCGCTTATGGAGCAACCCCAGGAGCGCTTCGCGTTGCCGAGTGGGAATTTTCGCGGTATAATGGAGCAGTGCCTGTCGCACAGAGCTGATTGACGGCATTGGATGTTTCATTTCACGCGAGAGTGATCGCGCGAGCAATAAAAAAGCACCACGCTCCGTAACGCGAAGACGCAGCGCTTCTCTGATAATGCGGTGATGGAGATTGCTTTGAGGCATACCAAAATTATGTATCCCGAAATTGCCCAACGACTTCTTGAGGAGGCCGAACAGCAATACGATGCCATCGCGGAAGATTTTTCTGCCACCCGAGCCGGACTCTGGCCGGAACTTGAACGCCTGCGGGAGCTCGTGCCAGCTGGTGGAAGCGTCCTGGATGTCGGATGCGGCAATGGAAGGCTCTATGGACTCTTCGCTGGAACGGCAGTGCGCTACACGGGGGTGGATATCAGTTCCCGCATGATTGGAATCGCCCAAACGCGCTGGTCGGATGCCGGGGCGAAATTCGTCAAAGCAAGCGCCCTCAATTTACCATTTCCCGACCAATCTTTCAATGCGGTGGTTTTGGCCGCGGCATTACACCATGTCCCGGGAAGCACCCTACGGGAACAGGCGCTCCGCGAGGCCGCGCGTGTCTTGCTCCTGGGGGGGATCCTTTTTGTAACGGTGTGGAACTTGTTTCAGCGGCGATATCTGTGGTATGTTTTGGAAAATAATTTCTTGAAACTCACCGGAAGAAACCCCCTCGACTGGAATGACGCCCAGATTCCCTGGAAACGCGGTGTTTGGGTGTCGCGTTACTGTCACGCCTTTTTCCCGATCGAGCTTTCACGACTTGCTGAAAAAGCCGGCCTTACGGTGACGGAAATTTCCTATTCGGAGAAAAATCGCCGCAATATCATCCTCATAGCCAGGAAAAATCAACTATGACCATTCCCGCTCTTCTTGCAAGTCCGATAGTCTGGAGTACATTTTTTGCCATGTTCACGGCTCAATGTATTAAGTCCTTGCTCTCCTGGAAGCAGGATGGTCATTTTCACTGGCGGTATATTTTTTTGACGGCCGGTATGCCCTCGTCGCATACAGCTGTGGTGACCGCACTTTCGACCTCGCTGTATTTGAGCGAAGGCCCGACGCATCTTTTCATCGTCGCCGGGACACTCTCGCTTATTGTTATTCGCGACGTCATAGGGGACAAAGCGTTCGCGCAGGCCCAGGAAAATATCGTCAATAAAATTTTCGACAGGATAACTCACGGGCAATATGAAGCCGCGCGTTGGAATACCCTCATTGGGCACACCCTGAAAGAAGTGGTGGCGGGGTTTCTGCTTGGCATTGCAGTGGCGCTTGCCGTATTCCGGCTTTTTTAATCTTTTAATCTATGGCGGCACGAAAAATACATTGCATCGGGATTGGAGGCATCGGCGTTTCAGCGCTCGCCAAGTGGTATCGGCTCCAGGGTTGTTCCGTGAACGGATCGGACGTTAAAAAATCCGAGATCAGCGCGGACTGTGAGGCCATGGGAATTGAAGTTTTTGAGGGGCATAATCCGAATAATATACGCCCCGACACGGACATGGTTATCTATTCTGACGCGGTGCAGGAAAATAATCCCGAACGCAATGAGGCACGCCGCCTGCACATTACGGAGATGAGCTACGCGCAAGCGCTGGGCGAAATCTCGCGAAACAAGCGGACTATTGCCATTTCGGGTACCAATGGAAAGAGTACGACGACAGCCATGGTGGGGCTTATCCTTGAAGCGGCGGGTTTTGATCCGACGGTCATTGTGGGGAGTAAGGTGTCCTCTTTTAAGCACGGGAATCTTCGCGTTGGGAAAACGGATTGGTTTGTGGTGGAAGGGGATGAATATAGGGATCACATGCTTCACCTCGCGCCGGAAATGATCATTCTCACCAATATCGAGCTCGACCATACCGACTATTTCCGTGATGTGAAGCACCTCGAGGAAAGCTTCATGCGGTACGTCGATGGCCTTCACAAACAGAGGGAGGGAACGCTTGTGGTGAATCTTGATAATCGTATCTGCGAGCGCATTTCTGCCGTGGCGCGTGGGTATGCCCGCGTAATCACCTTTGGCTCCGCCATGCCCGCGGATTTTTTGGGCCGCCACAGACGATCAAAATCCCAGAGACAATATTTCGACCTCACGCGAAAAGTTTCGCAGGAGGAGACCATGGGGACGATAGAGCTGCAGATCCCCGGGGAAATCAATATGTACAACGCGCTCGCCGCCGCGTCCTGCGCGGTTTCTTTGGGAATATCTTTGGCAACCATTCAAAAAGCACTGGCTGATTTTTCGGGAATCTGGCGGCGTTTTGAACGGGTGGGAACATGGAAAGGAGCGGAAATTATTTCAGATTACGCGCACCATCCAACGTCGGTCGCGGCGACTCTTGCCGCCGCACGCGAATTTTTCCCGGGAAAACGCATTATTGCGGTTTTTCAGCCGCACCATCGCAATAGAACCCGCGCGCTTTTTGATGACTTCGCAAAATCTTTTTCCGGCGCGGACGTAGCCATTGTCAACGAAATATATGATGTTGCCGGGCGCGAGGAGGACGGGGATACGATCAGCTCGCGAGAGCTTGTCGAGGCCATGAAACATCCACACGCGCACTATGCCGCTGATCTTGATGAAACTCTGCGCCTGTCCGAGGAGATTATTAAAGAACGCGACGTCGTTTTGATCATGGGCGCTGGATCGATTGATTCACTCGCGCGCAAACTGGTGCAAAAAAGCCTCCCTCTTTTCTTGTAGTATGGATATCCAAGAGGGCATTCCACTTGCGCCGCTCTCGAGTTTTAAAATCGGCGGGACCGCGCGATTTTTTTGTGAAGCAAAAACCGTGGTCGAGGTGCGAGAGGCCGTTGCCTGGGCGAAAGAAAAAAAACTTCCGCTTCTGGTCCTTGGCGGCGGGACAAACATCCTCATGGGCGATCGCGGGTGGAGTGGACTCGCGCTCAAAATGGAGATCACCCGTCTGCGTTTTGATGGGAATTCCGTTCGCGTTGGCGCGGGTGTCTCTTGGATGATACTCCTCGCGGAGGCGGCAAAGCACTCTTTGGCTCATCTTGAGTGGGGCGCCGGAATCCCTGGAACGGTTGGCGGGGCTGTGCGCGGAAATGCCGGGGCCTATGGCCACTCCATTGGCGAATTCATTACCGAGGTTGAAACTTTTTCCGCGGCCAAAGGCGATCTTCAAAATTTCCGCCACGAGGAATGCGCTTTCAGGTATCGCGCCAGTTTTTTTAAGGAGCACCCGGAGTATATTATCCTTGGCGTCTCTCTTGCCCTTGCACCCGGAAACCGCGAAGTTCTGGAAACAAAAATGAGCGAGATCATTGTCATCCGCAACAGCAAACTTCCGTCTGAACCAAGCGCGGGAAGCGTTTTTAAAAATATTGAGCTTCGTTTTGATTCACAGGAGGAGATGCTCGCCCGCATCTATGACGCGAGCGAAGAAGAGCGCGCGCAGTGGAAAAGCTACGGAAAAATTCCGGCTGGATGGCTCATTGAGCATTGCGGGTTCAAAGACAAGAAGATAGGCGGCGCCATGGTGAGCCCAAAACACGCCAATACGATTATCAACACTGGAAATGCCCGCGCCGAGGATGTTATAATGCTTACGAGCCTCATCAAGCAAAAAGTCCGCGATATGTACGACATCGAACTTGAGGAAGAAGTGGAATTTATACTTGGATAAGGTGTGATGTATGCGCCTATCAATTTTAATCCAATAGGACTTACGCGCTTCCGCCCGGGAGTCCTGTAATTGTGGAACTTCCCATGGCGGAAGCCACAGGGGTTTGACCAATCTCTTCGTTAAAAGGCTCTGCTCTTGCTCGCCGTAGCTCTACTACGCCTCGCAACATCCTCGCCTTTTGCCTCGACCTTGGTCAAACGCGTAAGTCCTATCCAAGCTAAAACCTGTTACCTAAAACCTAACACCTGTTTTTTATGAAATGCAACATCAAAACCACCAATATCACTCTTGATGCGCCCCTGCAGGTTTATATTGAAGAGAAAATCGGCACCCTTGGAAAATTCGTTCCACAGCACGTTGAAAACGGGGTTGCTGAAGCCTGGGTGGAAATCGGAAAAACCAGCCAGCACCACAAAACTGGTTTTATCTGGCGCGCGGAATGCGATATACGACTTCCCGGAAAAATTCTCCGAGCCGAAGACATCGACATCGACCTTCGGGTGGCCATCGACCACGTCAAAGATGATCTCCAGCGGCAATTGACGGCATACAAGGAAAAAACCCTCACCAAAACCAAACGAAAAACCGCCCTTGTTGAAATCGAGACCGAAGAGTAAGATTGGGCTGCTTGAAGTGTATGTCTTTTCTCGGAAAACTCTTCGGAGACCCTAATAAACGCTACCTTTCCACTCTCCAGCCGCTTGTTGATCAGATCAACGGGCTGGAGTCTCATTTTGTATCTTTGAGTGATGAAGCCCTCAAAGTCAAGGTCGTCGAATTCAAAGAACGGATGCAGGTTGAAGTGGCGCTTGACGATATTCTTCCCGAGGCCTTTGCCGCAGTGCGCGAGGCCGCACGGCGCGTTTTGAAGCAACGCCATTATGATGTCCAGCTCCTTGGGGGCATCGTTCTTCACCGCGGCAATATTGCCGAAATGCGCACCGGAGAAGGCAAGACGCTCGTCGCCACGCTCCCGGCGTATTTGAACGCCATCACGGGCAAGGGCGTGCATATTATCACCGTCAATGATTATCTCGCCCGTCGCGACGCCGTTTGGATGGGGCAAGTTTTTTCGGCATTGGGGATGTCAACCGGATGCATCACGCATGACCGGGCTTTTGTTTTTGACTCCGCGTATCTTGGGGCGGAAACAGCAGAGAATATGGACTCCGGGGAAAAGGCCGCCGCGTCTTTTAAGGTCGAGGATCAATACCTCCGTCCAGTGCACCGACGCGAGGCATACGCCGCGGATATCATCTACGGCACAAACAACGAATATGGATTTGACTACCTGCGCGACAACATGGTGACCGACGAGCTTCAGATGGTGCAACGCGGACACCATTTTGCCATCGTGGACGAAGTGGACTCAATTTTGATTGATGAGGCGCGCACGCCGCTTATTATTTCTGCTCCGGCGGAGGAATCCGAGTCGTTGTATTATCAATTCGCGGGCATTGCCCAAAAGCTGAAAGAAAATGATGATTACAATATTGACGAAAAGATGAAAGCGGCCACGCTCACCGAGCAGGGAATCGCCCGTATTGAAAAGGCGATTGGCGTTGAAAACCTCTACGACGCGGGGGGTATCTCACTCGTGCATCATGCGGAACAGGCCTTGCGAGCGCACGCGCTCTATAAACGCGATCGTGACTATGTAGTGAAAGAAGGTCAGGTGATTATCGTAGACGAATTCACCGGCCGTCTCATGCCCGGCAGACGCTGGTCGGAGGGGTTGCATCAAGCGGTTGAGGCGAGGGAAGGCGTCAAAATCGAGCGCGAGTCGCAAACACTCGCTACTGTTACTTTCCAAAATTATTTCCGTATGTACGAAAAACTCGCTGGCATGACGGGAACCGCCATGACCGAGGCCGAGGAATTTCATAAAATATACAACCTGGATGCCGTTTCGGTACCCACCAACAAACCACTCGTGCGTAAAGACTTCCCGGATCGCATCTACAAGACCGAGCCGGCAAAATTCCAGGCCGTGGTCGCCGAAATCAAGGCTCTGCACGCCACCGGCCAGCCAATGCTCGTGGGGACGGTCTCCATTGAAAAGAACGAAATACTCTCACAGCTTCTTACGAGGGAGGGGATCAGGCATGAGCTTTTGAACGCCAAAAATCACGAGCGTGAGGGTGAGATTATCGCCCAGGCCGGTAAACTCGGCGCCGTCACCGTGGCCACCAACATGGCGGGTCGCGGCGTGGACATTCTCCTCGGTGGCAATCCCGCGGATCCGGCGGAGGCCGAAAAAGTGCGGTCATTGGGCGGATTGCACATCATCGGCACCGAGCGGCATGAAGCACGGCGCATTGATAATCAACTGCGAGGACGCGCAGGACGCCAGGGCGACCCCGGATCATCCCAGTTTTATCTTTCCCTGGAGGACGACCTCATGCGCATCTTTGCCGGCGACCGCATCAAGGGGCTCATGGAACGATTCCAGATTCCCGATGATATGCCGATCGAGAATTCCATTGTCTCTCGGTCTATTGAAGCCGCGCAAAACAAGGTGGAGCAATATCATTTTGACCTGCGCAAACATCTTTTGGAATATGACGACGTCTTAAACAAGCACCGCGATACCATCTATAAACGCCGCCGCGCGATACTCAAAGCCGTAACGCTTAAAGACGAAACCCTTGCGATGGTTGAACGCGAGCTTGAGCGCGTTGTTCTTTTCCATACGGCTGGTGAAGATGAGACGGCCTGGAATATACAGGAAATCTGTGAAACGGCGCGGACGATTTTCCCGTCGGCCGACGCGAACTGTGTGGACCTCACCGAGATTCAAAAACGCGAAACGGGAAATAGACTCCAGGATGCCCATGCGCGCACCTCCATTCTTGAATATCTCCGTGATACCGCCATGGGCTATTACGAAAATATGGAACGCGAGATCAATATGGGGACAAAAGACCCCGATGCGATGAAAAAAATCGAGAAGGCAATTTCTCTGCGCTCGATTGACGGTCTCTGGATTGAACATTTGGACGCCATTGAGCACTTACGTCGCGGCATCGGCCTGCGCGGCTACGGCCAGCGCGATCCATTGGTGGAATACAAAAAAGAAGCTTACAGGCTTTTTACCGAACTTCTTGCGCTCATAGAAAAACAAGTTGTGTACAGCATCTTTAAAGTCGGCTCCGCAATTCGACCCGCACCCTCACTTCTCGATCGACGCGGCATCAGTATCAGCGCTCCGGCAAAGATCATGAGGGATGGAAAGGATGGCATCCTTGCGCCGTCGGATGAACCGTCTCAAGCCCGCGAACCCGTCACGGAGTATAAAGAATATTCCAATGTTGGCCGCAACGACCCGTGTCCGTGCGGAAGCGGAAAGAAGTATAAACGCTGTCATGGCCAATGACAGCGTTTATACTGAGCGAGCAAAGCGAGTCGCAGGGTAAAAAACGCCATGGGGCATAAAGGACGTATGAATGTCTACATTATCGTTGGGTACGGTATTCCGAAAGACATCTCCCGCGATGATAACTATCGCCGCTATCTCGGTGTCGTTTTTAATACCATGTTTACGGAGACCCAGGTTAGCGGAACCCCCGATGTCATTATACTGTCGGGTGGGCATACGGATTGCTTCAGGCCATATCAACGAACTGAAGCAGGAGAGATGGCTAAACTAATGAAGGAATGGGCGCGGCAGTCGAAGTGTCGGGCTGTGACGAAGAAATGGAAGTACATTTTGGAGACGAAATCGCTCTCGATGCTCGAAAATTTTGTGTACGCGCGCGATCTCCTTGCGCGGCGGCGGTTGCACCCGCGGCGTCTAACGGTGTTTTGCGAGGCTACTCGCGCATCGCGCGTTCGGCATCTCGCAAAGAAGCTTTATCCTAATTTTCGGACGCGCGTCGTGCCAGTTGATTTCGACCTCTCTGCAAATCGATATCTCGCTTCGGACCTGATTCGCCGGAAGGAACGTGAGGTCTATAGGTTTGAACAGTGGGCGCTTCGCAACCCCAAAAACCTCAAGGCATTTCGCGCTGTCTTCGAGGACAAGATGCGTTTCCTGCGTGCCGCCGGACCAAGGCATCACGTTGAAGCCGTGCAAGAATGGCGGAAGAAAAGACTCGCAGAATTTGGAGCTTGAATATGCATCGACAGCTAAAAAACTACGCCTTCATCGACAGTCAGAACTTGAATCTTGCGATTCGATCGCAGGGATGGAAATTGGATTTCAAACGATTTCAGATTTATCTTCGTGACAAATACAATGTCGGAAAGGCTTATTTGTTTATCGGCTATATCAGCGGCAACGAGACATTGTATGCTGCGCTTCAGGATTTCGGCTATACCTGCATTTTTAAACCGACGCTGCAATACAATGACGGAACAACGAAAGGTAATTGCGACGCTGAACTGGTGCTGTGGTCTATGATCGAATTCACTAACTATGAAAAGGCGGTGATCGTGACGGGTGATGGGGATTTCCATTGTCTTGTCGATCATCTCCTGAAACAACAGAAACTGGAATGCGTTTTGATTCCTGATCGCGATCGATTTTCCGCTCTGCTAAAGTTCAAGCAGTTCCGATCGCATTTGCGATACATGAACGATCTCCGCGATAGGCTCCATAAAAAAGAAAGGGCCCCATAAGGACGGAACCTTATGGGGCTTGCTCTCCATTGGTGATAATATGATAATAGCAATGCTTTCCCTTCTTGTCAAATCGGTGTCGTTTAAAAATATCTTATGAGACCTCTCCCAAAAGTAGCTTTCTGTATTTTCGGATGACATTCGCGCCGAAAACAGTGAAAAGCGACAAAGAATACTCGCGTATTCAGAGGAATTTTGAACTGTTTGCAGGCCGAATGGAACCGAAAAGACAGAGAGAAACCCATTGGCGATACTTTTGGGAGAGGTCTCTTATGGGAAAAAGATACATGAGAGAGGATTTTTGCCCCCCCCCACATGAGATGAAGTGTATGAAAGATAAAACTCTTATTACCTTTGCCGGGGCGGTTGGGAGCTCAAAGACATCCATCGCGCATTTTTTGAGTTCGCGTTTCGGTCTGCCGATTTTCAACAATGATGCCATTCGCACGGAAGTTCTTGAAGATCTCGGCGTGTTCGACGAGGATGCCTGTATAAAAATATTTTTCAAGATCGTATAGAATTATGCCGGAGAAACTCATCATCGGACTCGTGGGGGAAATGGGAAGTGGAAAGGAAACATTTGGAAAAATACTTGAGGAAAATCTCTCTGGTCACTGCGTCGCGCGTTTTACGTTTTCCCATCTCCTTCGGGAAACCCTCGGACTTTGGGATATTGAGCCAACCCGGGAAAACCTGCAAAAACTCGCCCGAGTTATGGATGATGGTTTTGGGGAAGGGACACTCACCCATGCCGCCAGACGCCAGATTGACATAATGGAAGCTGACGTCATCATTGTTGACGGAATTCGCTGGGAGTCAGATTATACCCTTATCCGATCCTTTCCACGCAATGTTCTCATTTATATTACGGCGAGTCCACAAATTCGCTTCGAGCGCCTCCGAGCACGGAAAGAAAAAACAGGGGAGAGCGCCATGACCTGGGAGCAATTTCAGGAAGTTTCACAAGCAAGAAATGAACTCTCGATCCCCACAATCGGCGCCAGGGCGGATGAACAGATTGAGAATAATGGATCACTCGAGGAATTCACCGCAAGCGCCAGCGCATGCATCCAGGAACTGATACGGGAATAATATGCCCAAAAAGCCATTCTCCGACAACCTTATTTTTTTCGACACGGAATTCTCGAGCCTCGATCCATACCGGGGTGAAATTCTTTCAATCGGCATGGTGAAGATGAATGGCGAGGAGCTCTACCTTGAAATCGAACACAAAGGCAAGGTCAGCGCGTGGACCAAGGAAAACGTGCTGCCTTTATTAAACAAGCCAAAGGTGACGCGAGCTGAAGCCGGAAAGCGTATCAAAAAATTTGTTGGCAAGGGCTCACCGTACCTTATTTCCTACATCATCCCTTTTGACACGCTCTATCTCTACAAACTTTTTGGCGTTAACGATACCGTGAGTAACCGGGAACTGCCATTCCACTGGATCATTCTTGACTTCGCGTCCATTCTTTTTGCTCTTGGCCAAGACCCGGAAGGATTTCGCATGAGCAATAGGGAAAAATTTAATAAAAAATGGAAACTCAACCTCAAGGAATTTCATCATCACCACGCGCTCGATGATGCGAAAATCCTGCGGGCGGCATATAAAACCCTTTTATGACCGAGCGAAAACTTCTCACCCTGTGCTTTATTCACCAGTCGCCGCGAATTCTGCTTGGTATGAAGAAACGAGGATTTGGCGCGGGGCGATGGAACGGTTTTGGCGGCAAGGTCGAGGCGGG
>JBBTTG010000031.1:0-8664 GCA_038064355.1 Patescibacteria group bacterium | reverse complement strand
TTGCCAAAACCACGGTCATGCGATAAGATAACGGCATCATTTTTCTTATGGATACTCAAAAAAATCTCAAAACCCAATCTTCTCATTTTTCCGCGCGCAAAGGTCTCCGATGGAGGATACTCTGTATTGTTCTCCTGGCATTGGTTACCAGTCTCTCTGTATATCCAAACGTTTGGAATTTCTCCATCGACGCGCTCGATGGCGCCACGGCCAAAGTTTCTTGGCTCTCGTGGGTCAAAATTCCGCAACTTCCCGTGATAAAGTTTCACCTTGGCCTCGACCTGCAAGGGGGCGCTCACCTCGTCTATAAAGCCGATACGAAGGACATCCCGCTTGGGCAGGAAGATCAGGCGCTTGAGGGTGTGCGAGACGTTATTGAACGGCGTGTCAACGCATTTGGTGTCGCTGAGCCGGTGGTGCAGGCCACCAAAGTTGGCGGGGAACGCCACGTCATCGTGGAGCTCGCGGGGATCAAGGACGTTGGACAGGCCATTAAGATGATCGGTGAAACTCCCGTCTTGGAATTCAAAGAAGAGGCGGTCGTCACGCCACGCGCGCTCACCGACGAGGAGAAAAAGGACATGGCAGCCTTCAATGACACGGCAAAAACACGCGCGCAGGATGTCACGAAAGAACTCAAGGCTCAATCCGAAATCGATTTTGGGGCATTGGCAAAAAAATATTCCGACGATACCACAACGAAGGAAACGGATGGCGCCTTGGGTTTTGTTTCTGAAACCGGTGCGTATTCCGAGCTGTGGTGGTGGGCCAACCGAAACGGTGCCGGTAAAATCAGTCTTGACCCTATTGAGAACGCCGAGGGTTTTAATATTATCAAGGTCGGATCCGAAAAAAACGCGGGGAAAGAAGTCGAAGCGAATCACCTCCTGATCTGCTACAAGGGCGCGGATCGCTGTGACAGCGAGACCACCAAAGAAGATGCGTTGAAAAAAGTCAAAGAACTCAAAGCCCAAGCTACTCCGGCGAATTTCGAACAGCTCACGAAAGAGAACTCCACCGAGCCGGGTGTCGCCGATGGAGCAGGGTATCTCGGTTGGTTTGGCACCGGTGCCATGGTGAAGCCGTTTGAGGATGTCGCGTTTCCAATGACCAATGGGACAATTTCAGATGTTGTTGAAACTCAATTCGGTTATCACTTGATTTTCAAAAAAGGGGAGCGCGATCGTAAGGAATACGAGATGAATCGTATTCTCATTAAAAAGAAAACCGACTCGGACTACCTGCCGGCGCCCGATCCGTGGAAATTTTCCGGACTCACCGGCAAACAGCTCTCCCGCGCCACTCTGGATTTCGATCAGACGTCTTTCGCTCCACAAGTATCACTTGAGTTTAACGATGAAGGCAAAATTCTTTTTGCGGATATCACCAAGCGAAGCACCGGAAAACTCGTGGCTATATTCCTCGATGGAGAGCCGATCAGTGTTCCGCGCGTGAATGAGCCTATTTTGGACGGCAAGGCAGTCATCACCGGCAATTTCACCGTAGTGGAAGCAAAAATCCTGGTCCAACGGCTCAATGCCGGAGCGCTCCCCGTTCCCATCACCCTCGTAAGCCAGCAAACCATTGGGCCCTCGCTCGGAAAAGAATCCCTTGACTCATCGCTCAAGGCCGGTTATCTCGGATTTTTAATTGTTGCCGTTTTCATGCTTCTCTATTATCGATTGCCGGGACTAATCGCCATATTCGCGCTCCTGCTCTATACCACGATTAACCTCGCTCTTTATAAGTTTATGCCGGTCACACTTTCCCTCTCCGGTATCGCCGGCTTCATCCTTTCGGTCGGTATGGCGGTGGATGCCAACGTACTCATCTTTGAGCGCATGAAGGAAGAGCTCCTGCGCGGCAAAGCGCTCGGTACGGCCATAGATGAAGGCTTTAAGCGAGCATGGAACTCCATTCGCGACTCAAACTTCACCACCCTTATTTCCTGCGCCATTCTCTTCTATACCAGTTCATCGTTAATCAAGGGTTTTGCCCTGACTCTTGCGCTCGGTGTACTCGTCTCCATGTTCTCGGCCATAACCGTAAGCCGTACACTTTTGCGTTTGGCGGCAAGCCGTGGGTGGCTCAAAAATCCGAATCTCTACCTGCCCGGATTCAAAACCATTCCGGCCACGGTTGAGGAGAAAAAATAACACCACACCTATGCAACTGCCCATCATTAAGTACCGCAATCTCTGGTTCCTGCTCTCGGGGGTCCTCGTAGCGGCAAGTATCACCATCCTGCTTTTTTCCCCTCCGAAATTCGGTATTGATTTTACCGGCGGCTCGCTGATGGAATTGGAATTTCAGAACGCACGCCCCGCTCCGGCTGAAGTGGGGGATACCCTGAAGGCATACGGCGAGGTGCTCGCCCAGACCATTGGCGAAAAAGAGATGATCGTGCGGATGAAAACCCTCGATGAACCAACACACCAGGAGATCCTTGGGATCCTGACGAAGAAATTCAACGTCATCAATGAACACCGCTTTGAATCCATTGGTCCAACGATCGGCAACGAATTGCGCAGTAAGGCGATCTGGTCCATTTCCCTGGTGTTGATCGGCATTGCTCTCTATGTCGCCTACGCTTTCCGCAAAGTGTCGCGTCCGGTGGCATCTTGGAAGTACGGCTTGATTACCATTATCGTCGGACTCTTGCACGATGTTCTCTTGCCCATTGCCGCCTTTGCTCTGCTCGGGAGATTCGCGTTGATCGAGATCAACTCTTCGTTTGTTGCGGCTATCCTCACGGTTTTGGGTTTTTCGGTCCATGATACCATTGTCGTCTTTGATCGTATCCGCGAAAACCTGCTCCGAGCCACAGGGACATTTGAAGAAATTTTGGAACGCAGCGTCAACGAAACCCTCGCGCGTTCCATCAATACGTCACTCACCACCATCTTCCCGCTCATCGCGATTTATCTCTGGGGAGGGGAATCACTCCAGACCTTCTCATTCACTCTCATCGTCGGTATTCTCGTGGGTGTATACTCATCCATCTTTCTCGCTTCGCCGCTCCTCCTCATCTTCCAGCGCTTGGGCGGTAGAAAGTAGAAATATGAAAAAAGACCCACCTGGGTCTTTTTTGTTTTGTGGGTATTTTATGGTATACTACACGCTACTGTCTATACGCCACTCACTCATCTATGGGCATCAATCTCGGTATTCTTTACCTCGATTTCAACTCGCTCTTTGAGGCGGCGGCGCATTCGCCGTTCCATGCTTTTTGGTACCTCTTTGTCCATGGCGGTTTTCTTGCCGTTCTCTATGCGCTTTGGGAGGGTGGAAGACGGCTTTGGCTCCATGAACGGCAAGAAAAATACGGACATACCCTCAAATCCGTCCTTTTGTGCATCAATGTTCCCAAGGACAACGAGCAGAGCCCGAAAGCGGTCGAGAATATCTTTGCCCAATTGGCCGGTGCGCACAAGACCGATAATTTTGTTGAGAAATGGTGGAAGGGAAAATTCCAGGAGTCTTTCAGCTTTGAAATCGTAAGCACCGGAGGGTATGTTCAATTCTTCGTGCGCACCGTTGTCGCGTACCGCGATCTCATTGAATCCGCTTTCTACGCGCAATACCCTGCCGCGGAAATCTCGGAGGTGGAGGATTATGCGAATTTTGCTCCGAATCACTTCCCGAACGAAGAATACAACCTTTGGGGAACCGAGATGATTTTGGTAAACAAGCAGTACTACCCCTTGCGCTCATATACCGAATTTGAGCACCAGCTTTCGCAGGAATTCAAAGACCCGATGGCGGCCCTGCTTGAGGCGATGAGCAAAATCGGAACGGGTGAGCATATTTGGATCCAAATACTCCTCACGCCAACTGATGATTCTTGGAAAAAAGAGGGTTTGGAGCTGGCAAAAAAGCTCGTCGGGGCCAAAGTGGAACACAAGGCCTCGTTTGCTGAAAAAGCGATCGGTTTGCCGGGGGATATAGTGAGTGGCGTTGTAGGGGAAATTTTTGGCGGAAGCGAAGAAGAAACTCGCAAAAAAGACCCCCCTCTTTCTATCATGCAATTTTTAACCCCGGGCGAACGGCGTGTTCTTGAAGCCCTGCAATTTAAACTTGCCAAAATCGGTTTTAAAACAAAAATTCGTTTGATTTATCTTGGGAAAAAGGAGATGTTTCACAAGGGCCGTGGAGTCTCGCCGATTCTCGGCGCC
The DNA here is from genome assembly GCA_038064355.1 of Patescibacteria group bacterium. Taxonomy (GTDB): domain Bacteria; phylum Patescibacteriota; class Patescibacteriia; order GWA2-47-26; family GWA2-47-26; genus JBBTTG01. The sequence goes on along the minus strand of JBBTTG010000031.1, from coordinate 4,489 downwards.
ATCAAGCAATTCAACACGCTTGATCTCAATGCCTTGAAGCCAAATAAAGTTGCCACTACTCACGCAAATTATTTTTTTGTGAAACAGCGCATCGCGGAAAAACAACGTAAGATCATCCGGGCTTACAAAGACCGCAGTACGGAACAGGGTGGCCCGCTCTATATGCTCAATATCGAAGAACTTGCCGGTCTATATCACTTCCCGGTGATACAGGTCAAAGCGCCGCTCGTACAAAAAACTTTGAGTAAACGCATGGAACCGCCCATTGAACTGCCCACAAAGACCGCATATTTCTCACCGCGTACGTCTTTGGCGTCCCATAAGACTCCGGCACCCGATGAGCTTCCACTGGAAGAAGACGCCCCGCCGCCGAATCTCCCTATTCACTAACATCTCCTCACTCCTTTCTACACGCTCCTCCCTACCATTATGGTGTACCACGACCACGATCATGACAACGAGGTAGTTCTCTTTGCCGAAACCAACTTCCGAAACCAGAAGCGCCGTTTTGGCGTTAAAACCGACGACCGCCGCCGCCATTTTTACTGCATCGGAAAAACCGGCATGGGCAAAAGCACCTTGCTCGAAAACATGATTATCGCCGACATCAAAGCGGGGCATGGCGTCTGTGTCGTAGATCCGCACGGAGATTTGGCGGAAAAAATCCTTGAGTACATCCCGTCGAATCGTGTCAATGATGTCATCTATTTTAATCCGGCAGACATGGATTTTCCTATCGGATTCAATGTCCTCGAATCGGTTGACACAAGCCATAAACACCTGATCGCCTCTGGACTCATGGGTGTTTTCAAAAAAATCTGGCCGGACGTTTGGAGCGCGCGCATGGAATATATCTTAAATAACGCCATTCTCGCGCTTATCGAGTATCCGGGGTCCACCCTGCTTGGTATCAACCGACTGCTCACGGACAAAGAATACCGCAAACGGGTGCTTGGAAAGGTCAACGATCCGGTGGTCAAAAAATTCTGGCTTGGGGAATATGCCAATTACACCGAAAAATTCCAAAATGAAGCCATCGCGCCGATCCAAAACAAAGTCGGACAATTTCTTTCCACTTCCATCATCCGCAATATCGTAGCGCAGGTGAAATCCACCATCAACATGCGCGAGATCATGGACACCGGCAAGATCTTTATCGTGAATCTTTCCAAGGGTCGCATCGGCGAGGATAATTCTCGTCTTTTGGGTGGCATTCTGATTACGCGCCTGCAACTGGCCGCCATGGAGCGCGTGGATATTCCGGAAAAAGAACGCCGCGATTTCTATCTCTATGTTGATGAGTTCCAAAACTTCGCCACGGAAAGCTTTGCCAATATTCTTTCTGAAGCACGCAAATACCGACTGAATCTCATCATGGCGCATCAATACATCGAACAGCTCGACGAAACGGTGCGCGCGGCGGTGTTTGGCAATGTGGGAACGCTTGTTGTTTTTCGTGTTGGGGCGGCGGATAGTCTTTTTCTCGTTAATGAATTTGCCCCCCATTGCACCGAAGAGGACCTTGTCAACCTCACTAAATTTGATATCTATCTCAAACTCATGATCGACGGCGTTGCATCGCGCCCATTTTCCGCCACTACGCTGTCGCCGCTTACCGAACCTACAGGGCAAAAGGATAAAATTATCCGTGTTTCCCGCGAACACTACGCCGAACCCCGCGAGACAGTGGAGAAAAAAGTCATGCAGTGGTCGGGCTTTGGCGAGACGGGACAACTCGAGGATGAGACAAACGAACCCGCGCAAGCCGTGCGGCCGACCCTTGCGCCACGCGGACGGCAGGTACTCCAACGCATGCCAAGCGATCAACGGCGACCGGCTCCGAGCACCCCGCGCCCGGCAACACCTTCCTTTGTCGAGCAAACAAAACAAACTGAACCGGTCATTCGAACGACTCCTGAGGTTAAACCTTTATCACTCTCCGAGGCTCTTGGTCAAAAACCAATAGCAAACAGGGGTCTTGGAATGCCCCGTCGTGAACCGCAACGGTCCACCAGCGGCGGGGCAGGGCAGGCGCCTCAACAAGAACAATCCACACAACAAGAAAAACCGCGACCGGAGCCGCAAAGACAGCAAGCGCCGCCGCCGACACCGGTTCCGCAAGGGGAGAAAGGCCTTTCATTGACACAGCTTCCTTCACGCCAATCCGCACAGCCGCGTCGCGAACAAGGACCGCGTCCGCCGCAGTCGCAAGGACAGAGAGATCAAAATCAGCAGGGAAGACCTGGTGGCCGACAGCATCAGCAAAACGCGCTGCGTCAGGAAGAACAGCAGCCGCCCGCGGAGGGCAGACAACAGAAGGAGCCACAAAAGTCGCCTGAAAAACCCAAAAAGGACGAAGATACCCGGCCGCTTGCGCCCGGTGAGACGATCAGTTTTGATTAGAGTACTATGCAGCGCGTGAGTTTTCCAACCAACGATGGGGTTGAAATTGTGGGAAGTTTTCTCGAGGCGCCCGCCCAAAAAGCGTGCGCTCTCTTGTTGCATATGATGCCCGTGACCAAAGAAAGCTGGTATGAACTTATGCAAAAACTCGCGGAGCGGGGAATAAGCTCGCTTGCGATTGACCTTCGAGGACACGGCGAGAGCAGACAGCAGGGTGCAAAGACACTTGATTATAAAAAATTCAGTGACGAGGATCATCAAAAAACCATCCACGATGTGGAGGTGGCCGTGTCCTGGCTTAAAGCGCAAGGAATAGGGGAGGATAGGGTAATCATCATCGGCGCCTCCATTGGTGCCAATCTTGCCCTCCAATACGCCGCAGAACACCTATCCATCAAAACAGTAGCGCTCCTTTCCCCCGGCCTCGACTATCGCGGTATAAAAACGGAGTCGGCGGCCAAGCAAATGAAACCCGAGCAATCCGTCTTTCTCGCCGCCTCGGATGATGATGAATACTCTTTCCGCACGATTGAAACTCTTTCACTCTCCCTCAAAAACTCGTCCACCGTTGAGCGTCTCCACGCTACCGGTCACGGGACGGATATGTTTAAAAATAGACCGGAATTTTTGCAAACGATTGTGGGCTGGATCATAAAAATAAATTGATATAGATGTTCTATGGAAATTTTGCAAAAAGGGTCATGGGGATCACCGTGCATTGACTTTTCCCGCAGCGTATGGTTAAAATATATCAGCTCCAAGCGCCAAACTCAATACAAAGGAGGAAACGGATGAAACCAACGAATGGTGATGAGATCAGTGCGCCGCAGTGGCCGCACTCCGAAACCGACACGATGAAGCTGGAAAGGCGAACGTACTGCCCGCGTTGCGAGCCAAAACCACCCGTGATCATGCGCGCCCCCGCCGGCTTCTAACGCGGCAAACGGAGAAACGTGACCATGAGAAACTGGAAGAACATTCTTCAATTGCCGGATACGCGTACGCGGATAGCCGTTGCGCTCACCACGGATCCGGAAATTCTGGCGTGCTACAGGCGCGGGTTCCCGAATCTTTTCCTGAAGGAAGGGGACAGTGGGACATTCTGCGTGCCCCTGTCTGCACTCATGGCGGCGGCCGAGGATTATTCACGCGCGACCTACCCGAATTATCCAAAAGCATGGAATCAGGATCGCAATTTCAGACTCGGGTTCGCCGCTGAAGCGTATCCCCATCTCCGTCTCCCCGTCGCTTTTCAATGGACGGAGCCGAATGGTCATCCACCCGCGGATGTTACCGCGCAAATAGTCGGCCAGCGAGCGGGGGCTGGCATGTCCATCACCTTGGCGGGGGCGCAGTATCGTGTTGTCGACATTGCGTTTTTGGAAACGCCGGAGATCGGAATGATCATCAACGGGTTGCCCATAATAGAAAGCCTCTCACTGGTGAAAGCCGAGTACATCGCACTTGATAAGTAGCCGCGGACATCGCTCTTTCATGAATCACGTTTCAGTCGCGTGCCATTCGAGATTCCTCGGGTGGCACGCTTTTCTTTTTGTCTCGCCTTTGTACTATTTGCATAGTTTCCTTGCTGTACTGGTTAAAAAGTACCGATTTTATGCACTACAGTGATATAACTGCACAAAATGGCGTTTTGATGAATCCATACCGTGAAATAAGCATAGTACAACGTGAACACTATGCTTATTCGGGTCCGCCCATTTTACGGGAAGATCAGGACTTTTTGCACAAAGCCACCCTGCAAATGGCCAAGGAGGCAAGAAAGATTTATGTAAACCGAAGTACGATCGACATGGTCGACGACAAGAAAGTGCTATTGTCCCTTTTATTTTCGAACCCGACCATAAATGGCAAGAAAATCGAGATTTCATACCAGAAAGCCTTCAAAATGGTTTCTAACCGAGTAATGCAGATATTGGGAGAAAATACAGACGAAAATACAACATTCGAACCGCCAAAAGAACCCGTCAATAAAGGGAAAACACCAGCTTTCGCTGATGTTCATCCTATCTGGCTCCCGAATTAAAACTTTCGCAAACCCCGAAGGAGAACAAGTTCCCTACGGGGC
>JBBTTG010000030.1:0-1441 GCA_038064355.1 Patescibacteria group bacterium | reverse complement strand
AATTTTTATATGGAGCCATTAAAATCAAAAATTGAAAGCCTTCTTTTTGCCGCCGGCCGTCCGCTGACCTCCGCCAAGATCGCGAATTTGGTCGGCGTCAAGCAGGATGCCGTGCGTAAAATTCTTACCGAGCTTCAGGAGGAGTATGCCGTGCGTGCCGGAGGAACGAGATTACTTGAGAGTGAAGGAGATTGGCAAGTGGGGAGTGCCCCCGAGAATGCGGAAGTGATTGGAAAGTTTTTACAGGAAGAGCTTTCTGGGGAGCTGACGCGACCCCAACTTGAGACTCTCACGATTATCGCGTATAGAGGGCCGATTTCAAAGCAGGAGATCGAGCATATCCGTGGCGTGAACTGTGGACTCATCCTGCGCAACCTCGCGATGCGCGGGCTTATTGAATCTGAAGAAGACAAGACGGCCAAGATTCCGCGCTATCATATTACACTTGAATTTTTGCGGCACATGGGTTTATCTAAAATAGAAGACCTCCCCGATTTTGAGCGCCTCCACACACATCAAGTGCTCATTGAGGCGTCGCAGGCTCCAGGTCATCAAACGGTATGAAATACTCTGGGGCGTTTTTTTTGATTCCGGTTCTGCTTCTTATGGGTTTTGCGCGGGAGAGCGAGGCCGCAGTCCCCACGCTCGGTATCCAGATAGAAAGCCGGAGTGCGTATCTTTTTGACGCCCGGGAGAAGCGTATTCTTTTTGATAAAAATGCGGATCGCAAAAACTCGCTGGCGAGTATTACGAAACTCATGACGGCGCTTGTCATCTATGAGGAAAATCCGGCATGGGACGCGGGGGTGGAGTTTAAGACATCGGATCGCAAACCCGGGAATATCGCTTATGTTTTACCCGGCGAAGAGGTAACGCGAGAGGATCTGTGGAATCTGATGCTTGTCACTTCCTCCAATGACGCAGTGGAGGCCCTCGTTCGCAGCCTTGGATTTTCAGAAGATAAATTTGTCGCCCGCATGAATGCAAGGGCGCGTGCCTTGGGGCTTGCACGGCTTAATTTCACGGAGCCCACGGGGCTTGATGCCCTTAATGTCGGGACGGCGCGCGAAGTGGCCGCACTCGCCAGAGTGGTTTTTGCGGTGCCAAAGATCAGGCAGGCGCTTCAGGAAACTTCCTATTCGTTCACCCCCAAAGGAAAGACTCGTCGTACTGTCAGAGCTACCAATGCGCTCCTGTTAAGTTTTTTAAATCAGGATCCCTATCGCGCGATTGCGGGTAAGACGGGTTTTATAACAGAGAGTAAATATAATCTGGTATTCGCCAGCGCGCGCGGAGATCGCGATCTTATTGGCGTGATCTTGGGGAGTCCGACAAGTGAAGAGAGATTTCAGTCCATGAAGGGTCTTTTGTATTGGGGATTTGAATAGGATAGGACTTACGCGCTTCCGCCCGGGAGTCCTGTAATTGTGGAACTTACCAT
>JBBTTG010000029.1:0-18522 GCA_038064355.1 Patescibacteria group bacterium | reverse complement strand
CAGGGCGCGGCCGCCAATTTTGATCGCATCTTCCGCACGGGCGGTTTTACGGGGGGCACCAACAGCACGCCATGGCGGTTTATGAGCAACACGCCAAACCCAGGCCAGCAATTTCCCGCAAACGGAGTGTTTATCCTTGAAGCTCCTCAGGGTCCGGAAGGATCCCTTGCCACCAGTGGAGCAGGGAGTGTAAATGATCATCTTAATTATTCCCTTAAACTCGTAAGCAACGGCATGCCCACCGGTTCTGATCTTTGTACTGCGGCAGGCGACTGTTTGATTAATTACATTGCCGGAAGCAATGTAATCGTGATTAGGCCGATTCCTGTCCTCACCGCAGGTCAGGAATATGAATTTCAAGTGAACAATTTACAAAATGCCGCAATGATCACCATGGGTCAGCCGCTTTTTGTCCGTTTTATGGCAACGGCCGCGGATGCCACTGCCCCCACGCTTCGCACCACAGCACTTGGAGGCGCGACTCTACCGGCTGACGGCGCAACAGGGGTATCACGGTTTGTCTCCAATATCAGCGTATTTTTTAACGAATCAGTTCGTCCGGATTCAATCAGCGCGACCAATGCGCGTCTTTATATTGACGCGAACGCAAACAGCTTAAATGATGGAGGGGATACCACCTTAGGAGCAAGCAATTTGTTCGTGGACTACGACCCATTCCAAAAATCCGCGCGCATTACACCTAAGGCATTGCTTGCCGCGAATACCCGCTATTGTTTTGACATTGTTGGCGGCATAGGAGGCGTAAAAGACCTTGTGGACAATCAGATTCTTCCGGTGGTCAACAAGTGTTTTACAACCGGCAATGATACGGATTCAACCAAACCAACGCTTACATACGCGGACGCGGATAACTTTAAACTCGTGGCGCATGTGTCCGAGACGTTGAAACCCGGAACCGGAGCCAACGGGGCGGAAAATCCGGCAAATTATACGCTTGAATGCCCGGTCGGCGTGTCGGTGAATTTAACAGGCAAGACCATTGTCTATCGTCCGGAAGCAAAGGAGATAGAAATACAAGGACTCGGGTGTCTCAACGGCAATACCGGCAAACTGACGATTGCGACCGCGGTGCAAGACCTTTCGGGCAACGCGTTTGATGACACCGGCACTCCCGCAAAAAACATCGCGCAGTTCACCATCTTAAACGCCGCAACGACAGGCGGATATATCGGATCCGCTGGCGCCCAGCAGGATTTTGCCTCTTCAACGAATTTTGCGACGTTTTGGGAAAATCCCCAACGATGCCAGCCGCGCACAATGGCAACCAACAAATCAACCAGCGTTGAATGCGAGTTTCCGGTGCCCGCCGCCCTTGCGACCGGCGCAACATTTATTTTGACCTTCCCGACAGGTTTTACCGTAACCGATGCCGCCGCTGTAGCCGCATCCGCGTCATTCATGAACGGTGACCTCAACGGTCCCGGGCCAGGAATTACAACCATTTCCGGAGTTGCGGCTGACAATGGGGCCGGCACGGTAACCGTAACGCTTGCTCATAGCGGCACCGCTATGGGTTCTGCCGACAGGATGCGGTTTGAGCTTTCGGGTATTACCACCCCGACGAGCGCCGCGTCTGACCAGCGCATCTCAATTATTATCAAAGATGCTTCGGGCGTAAAACAGGGCCAGACCATCAACGCTTCGCCGTTTCAAATCCAGCAGGCGGGTGCTCTGGAGATTCATGGTTCCGTATTTAAGGATACCGACTCCGATGGAGTGAAAGATGCGGGAGAGGGAATCGCGAGCGTTAAACTCTTCTGCGATCAAATGGGTGGATTCCAGGTGGGTGGGGGTGGCAATGTAGGCATGATGGGACACCAAGAGGCAACGACTGACGCAAGCGGCGATTATGCGATAACGGGTCTTACTTCCGGCCAATATGGATGCAATCTTCCACCACAGACCAATCTGAATAACGCCAATGTCGGCGGATCTTCGCCATTCCAAAACGTGTCGCTTGCCAGCACGAGTAAAACATGCGTACCGGCGGCAGGACGTTCCGACTGCGTGGACTTTAAGTTTAGCGATCTTGGCGGCGCGGGCGCAAGAACGCTTACGGTCAATATTACCGGCGGGCCTCTTTCAACCGAATTGGATGCGTTCTGCTTCTCTCCGAACAACTTCCAATCCTCCGCGCCGGTGATGAAGTCTCTTACAACGGATGGAAGCGGTGCGGGAACGACGACTCTCAAATTGCAGAACAACGTCAGTTATGATTGTGGCATAGGTCCGCACATTGCGTTTGAAAGTTTTGGAACCGGGGCTCCACCTGCTCCCCCGACTTTTAGTTTCATGCCTCCTCGACCTCAACCGGTAGCGGGAGGTACGACTGCCACGAGTCTTACGTTTGCCTTGACTGCGACCAACCGCACTATTACCGGAACGGTAACCGATGGCTCAACCGGTATCGCCAACGTATTCGTACACGCGAGTCCCGCCGGATGTTTTGACGCGACCACCGGGGATATCAAAGAATGCAATGGTGCGTTTGCGCAAACCAAGTCAAACGGCACATTTACACTCAATGTCTCGGATGGTACCTATGAGATAGGTGCTGATGGCCCGGGACTTCCGCCTTCCACTCGCGCGACCGCAAATGTAAAGGGAGCGTCTGTATCAGACGTAACGCTCAAGATAGTAAAATCTTCAACCACGATATCAGGAACCATAAAAGATGAGTCGGGAAACGGCATCAAATACGCGCATGTTTCAGGTCAAAGAATTACGGCTGGCGGTACATGCTCCAGCTTTACACCCGCCGGAGGATTTTCCGACTCGCCGACCGATTCCAGCGGAAATTTCACGCTCTATACCTCTGCCGGAACATGGTGCGTACGCGCTTTTGCCCCATCATACGGTGAGATCGGAAATCGCACCGTGGTGGTGAGTTCAACCTCGCAGACCGGACAAAATATATCAGCCACCGCGGCTGAATATGGAACCATCACCGCAACTATCACCAGCGGCGGCACGGCGGTGAGCAGTGGATTCTTTAACTGTTTCGGATCATCCGGCGGCAATAACGCGCAGATCGGTTCCGACGGCACCATCTCGCTCAAAGTGAAGGCCGGAACAGGATATACTTGCGACGGCTTTGTGCCGGGCGTGGGGCCGATCACTCGTCAATCAAGTGTTACGGTAACATCAAACACTACAACAGCTCTTGGCACGATTGCCCTTGGCAACGCGGGAACCATAACGGTAACGGTTACCGGTATCTCCAACGGATTCTGCGACGCCCGATCTTCAACCGGTATTGGATCCGGCGCGCCGTTGACCTCCGGCACGGCTACTATTAAAGCGCAAGCCGGAACCTATACTGTTCGCTGTAATAGCCCAAAGACTGGTGAAGTGGTAAATCAATCGGACGTGATATTAACAGCAGGTGGCACGGCAACCGTCGCGGCAACATCGACTCTTGTTACGCGCTCCGTAGCAGGACAGGTTACTGATGGAACAAACAACCTTGAAGGGGTAACGCTTAAATTCGACGAAAAATCAACCGGACGCTCCTTTACCGTAAAAACAGGAAGTCAAAGCGGCGCAACAACCGATAATTTTTCCGGAACATCAATTCCCGAAGGAACGTATAAGGTGACGGCTTCAAAAAAAGGATATGAAGCGGCCACAACGACCGCAACGGTTTCCGGCGGCGCACTTGATTTAACCCCAGGAGCGGCGCTTGCGCTTACCTCGGCAACAAGCGTTGCCACTGCGGGTGAGGCTGTAAACATTCCGGTAGACGCCGCAGACGGGACGACTGATTATACAGGATCAGCAACCGTTATTGCTACAAAAACCGAGAGTGGCGTGGTGAAGACCGTAGTGGGAAAACTTGATGCAACTGCCGGCACTGCTCCACTTGACCTTACGAACGGTACATGGACGCTCACTGCCATAGGTGATAATGGAAAGACAACGGCCTCATCCTCAACCATTGTGATTACAAACGGCGCAGTGGTTGGTTCTACTCCCGACCTTGACCTTACGACAAACATTGGAGGAAAGAGCAACGCGCAGTTAGTCACACTTCTGCAAAATCAATCGGAAACCGTTGCTCTGTCTTCAGGCGGATTGCTCAAGTACGAGGACTTGTCAGTGGGCGGAGTGGCTCCGGAAATCAATATTCCCGGCTCGACACTTTCTCAATCTGATTCTTCAACCGGTAAAGTAGACATGAAAGCGGATACCACGCTTGCAGGAATTGATCCGGGCGCCGATCTTAACTTTGTGGGTTCAAGCGGCTTTGATATAACACCAAAGGACGCAAACGGAAATCCGATCACCGACATTACCGGCACGGTTACGGTTACCATGCCCTATACGGATGCGGATGTTACTGCGGCAGGCGTTGCGGAGTCAAAACTCAAATTTGCCTCTTTCGACACCACTACCCAGACATGGGAAACATTCCCGACGACCGTGGACACGACAAACAATCTCTTGATTGCCACCATAAGCCATTTCTCGAGTTTCGGTATCATCGGGAGTGTTTCCGCGGCTTCGGTTGGATCTTCTTCAGGAGATATGACCGCGCCCGCGGTGCCAAGTGCGGTGAGTGCCACTTCAGATGGCAGTAAGGTCACGATTACCTGGACTGATCCGGCCGACGCCGACCTCTATCGCATCGAGGTTTTGCGCAATGACGGAAACGCGACTGAAGTGACCGGTGAAGTACGCGCCTATGTGGAGAAGGGAACCAAGCAATATATTGATACGAGTGTGACGGCCGGGAAGACGTACAAATATATTTTGAAATCCAGAGACTTCGCGCTGAATCAGAGATTAAGTGAAGAATACAGCGTAACGGTTACTGCGCCTGTGGTGACAGTAACTCCTGGAGGTGGTGGAACATCTACGCCAGCGACGAGCACACCTTCAGCCACGACGCCCGTGGTCACGACACCGGTGAGCACCACACCGACTGCAACCGTTACCCCGACAACGCCCGCAACAACAGCCGCGCCGGTGGCGACGCTCATCAAGGATCCGACCAAGCTTGATGATATTCTGAATACGCTTTCCGTACCGCGTGTCCAGTCGGAAGAAGCGAAATATATGTCGCTCATCAAATCCGACGCGGTCGCGTTCAAGGTAAAATTGACACCGGAGCAGGAGACCGCCATCACTAATTTCGTCTCCTATGGTATTTCGGCAAAGACCAAGACGTTCGGAGCCGGTGAACGGCGAGCGGTGGTGCGCGATTACCTCGAGACCGTTGGGCGGGCAAATGTCAACTGGGAGGATGTGGAACGCCTTGCCAGCGGACAGAAGCCGGTCAGCCGCAATTTGGATAAGGAACGCTCGCAGGTGAATGCCGTGCTCAAAGTCTTTAAGACGATGTACGGAAAAATGCCGAATTTCCAGAATCCCGCCGAGGATCTCGCGTGGAACACCCTGATGTATCGCGTGCGCTTTACGCGCGATCTCGGGTTGGAACAAGGGGGGATCAACAAGTTCAGGAAACTCTTTAGCCGTACCCCCAAGACACCTCTTGATTGGGCTTCCGTGAGGGCGCTTGCCTATAGCGGCGTGCAATAACATATTGTGCAAAGAAAACCCGTCCCGCATGCGCGGGGCGGTTTTCTTTTTCAGGTGGTATGTTATACTGTATTTGCTATGGAACGAGGGGATTTTTTGCGAAAATTCATCCTGATTTTTCTTGCTGTTTTTTTGTTTTCCGGTGCCCCACGGGCGCTGGCGGCGTCATATCCAAGCGATCCGGATTCTTCAAAACAATGGTATCTCAATAAAATTCGTGCCTATGACGCATGGAGCTTGAGCAAGGGGTCGCAGGATGTCGTGGTTGCTGTCCTCGATACGGGCATTGATATTGATCATCCGGATTTGCAGCTGAATTTGTGGACCAACTCGGCCGAGGTGCCGGATAGCAAAGATAACGACGGGAATGTGTATGTGGATGATGTAAACGGATGGGATTTTGTTGACGGGGACAGTGATCCGCGTCCGGATTTGAACGATCTGAAGGGAACATCCGCCGCTATCAACCACGGGACGCTTGTGGCTGGTATCATCGGCGCCATGGGGGACAATGCCGTCGGTATCTCCGGACTCAACTGGCGCGTGAAAATTATGCCGTTGCGCGTCTTGGATTCCCAAGGGCAAGGAGACGTGAATGCGGTAGAGGAGGCGATCCGTTATGCGGTGGACAAAGGGGCGGACATCATCAATCTTTCTTTTATCGGCCCGGGGTTTGATAAAAAATTATTTTTAACCCTGCGTGATGCTTATCAAAAGGGCATTCTTGTGGTAGCTGCCGTCGGAAATCAGGCGTATGAAGGGATCGATCTTGATCAAACACCGCTCTATCCCGTTTGTTACTCTGGTACTGAAGGAGAAGATGTGGTTTTGGGAGTGGCGGCAGTGGATAAAAATGATTTGAAACCGGTATTTTCAAATTACGGCAAGAATTGCGTGGATATTGTGGCGCCGGGCGTGGATATGTATGGCACGGTTGTGCATAAGTCCGGTCAAGGATATTCACAGAGCTACAGCGGCGGCTGGCAGGGGACATCGCTTGCCGCTCCGGTGGTTACAGGCACGGCGGCGCTGATCAAATCCATTAAGCCGTCCTATGGAGCGCGTGAAATTCGCGATATTCTTTTGGCTTCGGCTGATTCCGTTTCGGACAATCTGCAAGGAAAACTCGGGCGAGGCCGCGTGAACGCTCTGCGGGCACTTGAATTGGCGGTCAAGGGCATTGTATCCGGCGGCGGGTCGACTGGCATCAACTATCTGACGATTGCCGCGATTTCAAAAGCGACTTCGGATGTGAGGCTTATGCGTACCGACGGGAGTGTGGTAAAAAGCTTCAAGGCGTATGACGACGGCTTCCGCGGCGGTGTGCGCGTATCCTCCGCGGATGTCGATGGCGACGGAGTGGGGGAAGTGGTAACCGGCGCGGGTCAGGGCGGCGGCCCGCATATCAGGGTTTTCTCCGCCGAGGGTACCCCACGGTCCGGATTCTTCGCCTATGACAAAAACTTTCGCGGCGGAGTAAATCTCGCGGTGGGCGACCTTGATGGAGATGGAAAAGCTGAAATCATTACGGCGCCCTTGGGTGCGATGGGGCCTGAAATAAAGATTTTTCGCGGGAACGGCAAATTTATTTCGAGCTTCTTCGCGTATGACAAAAATTTTCGTGGCGGAGTGAGCCTCGCGACCGGCGACCTTGACGGCGACGGGAAGGTTGAGATCATCGTGGCGCCCGGTCCCGGAGGCGACTCTCGTGTGCGGGTGTTTAACCTCGCGGGCATCAACCTGCTCAATTTTCAGGCGTATCCCGCCGGTACGCGCTCCGGCGTGAGCATTGCTTATGGTGATATTGATGGCGATAGCCGGGGGGATTTCGTGGTTTCTCTGATGAAGGGCGGGTTGCCGGAGGTGCGGATATTTGATACCGATGGCTCATGGCGTCGGGCTTTTATGGCTTCAGGCGAAAAAAATAAATCCGGACTCGCCGTCACGCTCGGCGACGTGGATCGTGATGGTGTCCTTGATGTTGTCACCGCGGCAGGCTCGCTTTCGAGCTCAAAACAAGTGGCGATATTCGACGGTTACGGCCGCAGGAAGTTTGAGTTCTCTCCATTTGATAAAAACTTTGCCGGCGGCGTAAGCGTCGGAGTCATTAAACTCTAGTTGCATTTCCTTTATGCCCATTACCCCTATATTTGAAAAAAAGAACGTGCTGGTTACCGGTGGCGCGGGGTTTATCGGATCGCACCTTTGCGAAGTCCTGCTCGAGGAGGCCAAGGTTATTTGTATGGATAATCTTCTTTCGGGGACGGTGAGCAATATCGATCACCTGCTCAAGTATCCGGATTTCGTTTTCATTAAACACGACGTGAGCGAGCCGTTTGATTTGACCACCTTTCCCGAACTCGAAAAATTTAAAGTGCAATTCCAGGGCGTGCAAGAGATCTATCACCTGGCGTGTCCCACTTCGCCCAAGGATTTTGATAAATATAAAATTGAGACGCTCAAAGCGAGTTCTCACGGCACGAAAAACGTCCTCGACGCGGCGCTGAAGTACAAGGCGCGAGTCCTGTTTGCCTCGTCTTCCGTGGTCTATGGTCCGCGCCAAGAAGGCGAACGTTTCGTTGAAGAAGCCATCCAGGGCGCGTTTGATCACTTGTCGCCGCGCGGCTGTTACGACGAAGGCAAGCGTTTTGCCGAGACCATGATGGCCACCTACCGCGATTTTCATGGATTGGACACCCGTATCGCGCGCATTTTCCGAACGTATGGTCCGCGTGTGCGGCTGAACATAGGAGAGATGTTGCCCGATTTCATCGTCAGCGCGCTCGACATGAAGGATCTCGTTATTTACGGCGACGAGAGTTTCCGCACCTCGCTGTGTCATATCAATGACTTGGTGGATGGGCTCCTGAAATTGATGGCGCACCCCACCGATCTCGGGCCGGTAAATTTTGGAAGCGATGAAGATTTAAGTCTCGCGGATGTGGCGCGCCAGATTATTGAGATGACGGGATCCAAATCAAAAATCACTTTTCAGCCGGCTTTGCTTTTTATGACCCAGCTCTCTTTGCCCAATATCGCCAAGGCCAAAGAGTCGCTCGGATGGTTTCCGCTGGTGCGCCTGAAAGACGGCCTCAAACAAACAATTGACTGGACGATTGCCAATCGGAGCCTCTTGGGGGAGAAATAAATACGTCCATGGGCATGCGCATCGCGTATCTCACCCCGACTTTTCCGCCCTATCCCGGCGGCATCGGTGTCAACGCTTTCTACAACGCGCGAGAGATGGCAAAACGAGGCCATTCCGTGGAAGTGTTTACGCCGAGATACGGAAAACTGAACAACGAAAAAACTGAACAACTCAACAATCTCAAAGTACATTACCTGCGACCGTGGTTTTCTTACGGGAACGCGGCCGTTTTGCCTCAGCTTTTCCGGAGACTGCGCGGGTTTGATATCGTGCACGTCTATTATCCTTTTTTTGGCGCCGCCGAGGTGGCCGCGCTCGCACGCAAGTTTTTAAAATTCAAACTGGCAGTGCATCATGAAATGGATGTGGTGGGGGAGGGGTGGATGAAAAAGTTTTTTTCCTGGCACACCGCGTATATTTTTCCATGGATTATTCGGCGCGCCGATGGAGTGTTCGCGCTTTCGGAAGATTATTTTGAGCATTCGGATCTGGGCGCGCTCTATCGCGCAAGCAAACGCCGCCTGCCCTCATGGAGGGTGGTTCCAAATGGCGTTGATACGGATTATTTTCGGCCGGCGAGGACTCTGTCCCGTTCACCGCTTCTCTGTTTTGTCGCGGGTCTTGACCGCGCGCACTACTTTAAAGGTGTTCCGGTATTTTTTGATGCGCTTTCCTCTCTCGCGCGGGAAGGTTTTGCCGCGCGTCTGCGGATCGCCGGTGAAGGGGAATTGAAGGAAGAATATCGAAGATTGGCGCAAGCAAAAGGGATAGGAGATCGCGTAGAATTCGTCGGTCTTGTGAAGCACGACGCGCTTCCGGATTTCTATCAGCAGTGTTCGCTTTTTGTGATGCCATCGGTGGGGCGCACGGAGTCGTTCAGTATCGCAACAGCCGAGGCGCAGGCCTGTGGCTTGCCCGCCATTGTTTCCGATTTGCCCGGCATGCGCGTGACTATTGAAGATGGCGTTACGGGTTTTACCGCGAAGCCGGGCGACGCGCGCGATCTCGCGGAGAAGATTCATGCCATTTTGACGGATTACGAACTCGCCGCAAAGATGGGTCTGGCCGGACGCGCGCGAATGGAGCGTATGTTCAGCTGGAAGAGTATCGGCGACAGTCTCGAGAAAATATATCAAGATCTCATCCGTACCTGATATATGAAAGTCTGTATTATTGCGGCGATATTTCATCCATACACACGCGGCGGTGCCGAGGTGGTGGCGGAGGTCTCGGCGCGGGCGTTTCGCGAAGCGGGGCACGCAGTATCCCTGCTCACCATCGGACCGTGGCAGGGATTGAGATCGCTTCTGCCAAGGCGCGAGTCGTGGAATGGCCTGCCTGCCGGCAAGGCAGGGATGACTCTCCACAGATTTTTTCCACTCAATCTTTTTTCTTTTCTTTCTATTTCAAAACACGGAGTTGTGGCACGTTTGATCTGGCACGCGCTTGATATGTTCAATGTGCATACATATTGCACGGTTAAAAAATGGCTGAAGAGGGAAAAACCCGATCTCATCCTCACGCATAATCTCAAAGGTATCGGCTATACGGTACCGGCCGCCATTCGATCTTTCCAAAAACTATCCCCTACACGCTACACGCTACACGCTACACGCTCTCCATGGTTCCACACCCTCCACGACATGGGTGCGCTTCATCCTACCGGGCTCAAGATTTGGAGGCACGAGCACGAGTGCATGCAGAATAATCTTCTTGTGCGTATGTATAGGCGCATGAATCGACGCCTCTTTGGCTCTCCGGATGTTGTTGTTTCGCCGTCGCGGTTTCTGCTCGATGAGTATCTCCGCGCGGGTTTTTTTGCCCATTCGCGCTGCGAAGTCGTCAAAAATCCCGTGCAGGCGGATTCTATTGCCGCCAGCCGGCCGGCACACCCGCGTTTTTTGTATGTGGGCCAGCTTGAACCCTATAAAGGCATTGCGGTGATGCTCGATGCATGGAGGATTATCTCTAAGCGGCACTCCAGCGCGGAGCTCGTGATCGCGGGAGACGGGAGCGAGCGCGATTTCGTGGAAGATGCGGCCAAGAAAGATGCGAGCGTACGCTTTTTGGGGCGTGTTCCGCATGGAGAGCTTGCGAAGGTGTACGCGGAGGCGCACTGTGCTCTCCTTCCGAGTCTTGCCTATGAAAACGCGCCGACTTCCATTGCCGAGGCGTTTGCTTCTGGCACGCCGGTGATTGCGAGCCGTATCGGGGGGATACCGGAGATGGTGGAAAATGGAGTAAATGGTTTTCTTTTTGAGCCCGGCAATGCGGAAGATCTTGCCCGCGCGATGGAAGAAGCTCTCGCTTCCGATAGGGATGCCCTCCACCGTCAGGCGCGCGCAAGCGTTGCCATCTATTCGCCGGCGGCCTACGAAAAACGTCTTGAAAAAATTTTGCGGGAAATGACTCAAAAGACGGCACGTTGAAGTATGATGAAGCGAATGCTCCCTATCCTTCTTTCCGCGCTTTTCCTTATCCTGCTTTTTTTCTTATCATTTTCTTCGGCGGGAAAATTCAATACGCCGGATGAATCCGCCCATTTTTATTTCGCGCGTCTTTTTGTCGAAACGGGATCACTCAAATCTGCAGAATCGCAGAATATGCTCGTGGAAAATGTCCTTCATCCGCGGGCCGTCAATGTTGTTCGCGGATTTTTGGTGCCCGAAGGGTTTTGGGGTTTGCCGCTGATCTATGGAGCGCTCGCGAAATTGTTTGGAACCGCCGCCCTTCCATTTTTCACCGGCGCCATAGCGCTCGCGTCGCTCCCCGCGGCGTATGTCCTTTTCCGATCGGTATTCGGCCTTCGCGTGGCAAAACTCGCGATACTCCTTTTGGCGCTCAATCCGGTTTTTTGGTATAACGCGAGCCGAGGATTTTACCATAACTCACTTTTTGCTTGCCTTTTGGTAGTCTCTCTCTCGATGCTCGCCCTGGCGTGGCGCGGATACCGCGCGAGGGCGCCTCTGTGGTTTGTACTCTCGGGACTTGCGGCCGGCTCTGCTTTGGTGGTGCGTCCGGCGGAAGTGGTTTGGGTTGCCGGACTCTTCTTCGTCTTGGGTGTGGCCCAGCTTCTTCGGCGGAATTTTTCCGTTTTCTGGTTTGCCGCCGTATTTTTCCCGCTTATGGCGATCCCATTGGTCAATCATGATCTGTATGGAGGCGTTTTCCGTTTTGGTTACGCGGTGAGTGAAAATCCGGTATCTCCTTCCACAGTGGAGGCGAGTGAGGCAGTCCCGCCAAAGTTTTCCGCTATGGGTCTTGTGGGGCAGCTTTTCCTGCCTTTTGGTTATCACCCGGGAGAGGCCTTTCATCGGGTGGCGCGCTATGGAATTTTGCCGATATGGTGGTGCGTTCTGCCGGTGGCTTTCGGCTTCCTTGCGCTGTTTCGGCCGGGTATGTTCATGGGATCGGCCGAGCGGCGCTACGCGCTCCTGTGGGCGATATTTTCGCTGTACCTCACCCTGGCTTATGGGAGTTTCAACGCCGAATTCTTTACGGATCCCGGGCAAATTCCATCGGCTGGAATCGGCTCGGCGTATCTGCGCTATTGGTTGCCGGTGTATATATTCGCATCGCCATTTGCCGCGGTGGGATGGCTCTTCCTATGGGATAAATTTCGAGGTGTTCCGTTTGGGAGGAAGGCATGCGTTCCAGTCGTCATCCTTACGGTTTTTTTCTCCGCGCGCGCTGTTTTCTGGAATGGAGCGGAGAGTCTCGCCTCCATTGCAAAAGATGTTTCCTTGTTTCGTGAACAAGCGGATCGCGCGCAGTCTGCCACTTTGCCGGAGTCAGTTTTCTTTATTCCCAAATGGGCCGACCGCGTTTATTTTCCCGAGCAGCGCGTGGCAGTTGATCTCGAGGGCAAAAATGTGGTAAAAATAGTAGTATCGCTTCTTAAAAGCGGCATTCCCGTGTTTCAGTTGCGAGGTAGGGGAGAGGTAACCCTCGTCGCCGAAGAGATGGCGGAAGAGTCTTTGCGTTTTGTACGCCGTTTTGATCTGGATCCAAAAGGAAAGGTGTATGAGATTGAGCGCGCGGGCGTTCGATAGCGCTTGCTGATGTTTTATGAATAGCCGTGTATTATTTTTCATCCTGTGCGTTGCCGTGCCGCTTGCGGCATTGGTTTGGCTTGTTGACAAGGAATTCGCTCCGCGCGGCATCTGGGAAGCGAAAACGGGATTTGCAAAACCCTCGAACGTTATTCGTATCTTGGATGATGCCAGTTTTATCAAAGAGGCTGGGAAGCATCTTCTTTCCGTGCCCGGCCAAAGCGTTTCCCTTGAAATTGAAAACTCGCACACGTTTTTGAGCGCCCGCTTGGTCGCTCTGTGGCGCACCAATGCCGACGTGGTGGAGATGGGGGTGCTCGCGCGCAAAGATCCGCCCCTCACAAAGATGAAGGTCGTCTACCACCGCGCTCTTGAAGCCCTATCTTGGAAGAAGACGGCACCGGATTCCGAGGATCGCGTGCTTTGGCAGAAAAATGACACTTTTCAAACCATTCAAGATTTTTCTCGCGCGGCCATTCCAGCGGAAAAAGTGCTCGCGGTGAATACGGAGTATGCCCCCCCCCTAGAGCTCGAGGGATATACTCCGAGGCGGGATCCGCGCCGTTATGATGTTTCCCTGCGCGGGCCACAAACGATTTTTTTCTACTCTGGAGGCGAGGAGATGCAGTGGAAGTTCGTGGCGCAGGATATGAATCGTCACGATGGCGCGGATGAGGTTGGGATGCGCATACTCGGGCGCGACGGGCATATTGTTTTTGAGGATCATCTTGCGGATGATGGTGAGATATGGGGCAGTGGTCGGCCGGGAAAGCTTCGAGAGATGATATGGAAAGGGGTTTTGCCCGCGGGGGTCTATCGGCTGGAGCTTCAGGCGAGCGATGATATTTTTTTCCGAAGAATGGAGACCGCCGCCCAGAAGTTTGTTTTTCAATACGTCGTATATCTTGCCGATACCTCCGGTTTCCGCGCCGTGTCGCCCGCGGTGAAACTCTACGGAAGGGCGAACAGTCTTTCTTTGCGGACACCACATGCCGAGGGGGTGCAGACGGTGGCCGTGGAAGGAATACCTGTGGCGGTGCTCAAGGCCAATCAATCCTATCCCGTGGAGACGCGCGAATCTTTGACGGAGATCGCGGTGCCGACACCGGATCTCAAAATTGATTTTGACGGGTTTTTTACTTTTTCCTCCGATGCCTTTTTTCTCCCCAAATCGATCGGGTTTTCGGATCTTGAGCACGCGGAGCGTTTTGGAGCGGAGTATGTGCTCGCCAAGGATTATCACCCGTTCCGTGTTGGCGACTTTGTTCGCGGTTCGGCGGAGATTTCACTGAAAGATATCGATCAAACCGGAAGTCTGGTGGTCGTGATGGCGCAAAAAGGCGGCAAAACTGACCGGTGGCAGGTTGATGACCTTCACGTTACCCTCTTGCGTGATCCGCTGGATTTTTTCCGTCTTCGTGAGATGTTATCCGTTCGGATGAAAGCGTTATTTCAGCGTTTCTCTCTATGAAAAAACAGCTCACCTTTCACTCGTCGCGCGAGCGTCCCTACCCAACGGACAGGCTTCTGGGCGCTACCGTATTGCGCCTCATCCCTTCGTGGATTCCGCCCAACGCCATTACCGTCCTGCGTTTTCTGCTGTGTCCGTATGTGTTTTATCTTTTTTTGCACGGAGATTATGGATGGGGGTTTTGGGTGTTTCTTTTTACCGCGTTCACGGATGCGATTGACGGCGCCATGGCGCGACTGCGGAAGCAGATTACCATCTGGGGAACGCTCTATGATCCGGTGGCCGATAAGCTGTTGATCGGAGGAACCGTACTGATCCTCGCCTGGAAAAATCTCGGGATGGAGCTTGTCTTTCTCATCGTGGGGCTTGAAATCGCCACCATCCTCGGCGCTCTCTATTTTCGTCTGCGCCGGGTTATTTACCCCGCCAATCTCTATGGAAAAACAAAAATGCTCCTCCAGGTCACTGCGGCGTCCGTTCTGATCCTCGGCCTTATCTTCCAGCTCCCCGTTCTTTTTTCTGTTTCCTATGGAATTTTTATCTTGGCGTGCGTATTCGCTTTCTTAAGCCTCGCCAGTCGAGGCCAATAACTTCCGGGTATGGAACAGCAACAACCAATGTTTGTTTCCTCTCGCCTTCGTTTACCCTATGGACTTTTTTTGGCGGGAACGGTTCTGTTTTTCGCGCTCTCCACGTTTTTTGTTCGGGAGTCGGGGAGCGCGATGTTTGATTCACCCGATGAGACGGCGGCGGCCCTTTTCGCCGGACAATTCGAGCGCGCGAGCAATTTTCTTCTGCCGTCGCCCGCGGGTATGGCGCTTCCGGACAGTGTGCGTCCTCGCAGTATCCTGCGAACGGGGGCGTTTTTGATCCCGGTGGGTTTTGTCGGCTTCCCCATGTTTGCCGGAACGTTCGCAAAAATTTTTGGTCTTCATGGAGTATCGCTTCTCATTCTTCTGATCGCCTCTGGCGCGGTCATCGTGTGGTATTTCCTTACTAAAGCCATGTTCGGGCGCCATGCCGCCCTGCTTTCGGCGATACTTTTACTTTTACAGCCGGCGTATGCCTACTATACGGCACGGCTGTGGTATCCCAATGTGCTTTTCTTATCGTTGATTATTTTTTCCGGATATTTTTTTGTGCGCGCGCTTTCTTTGCACCAAATTCAGCTTCCAGAGGCGCGCGGGGTGGTTGGGATCGAGATTCCCGTGGCCTCGCAGGGTGCGGCCAAAAAACGGCTCTTCTCATATCTCGCCGGACTTTTCTTGGGCGGCGCGCTTGCGCTTCGTCCCTCTGAAGCCGGTTGGATTCTTGCCGGTTTTGTTTTTTCGGCGCTCGCCTCGCGCGGAGCCATAAAACGCTTGTCGTTTCTTTTCGCCGGGCTGGGGGCGGCATTGCCGCTCATGCTGGTTGTCTATATGCAATACCTGGTGTATGGAGCGCCGTTCTCAACGGGATACGCTTCCGCGGAAGGAGTGGCGGTGTTTTCCATGGCCTCGCTTCTGGTGGCGCCATTTGGATTCCGTCTCACCGATGCGGTCTCGAGCGTCTTCACCTACACCGCGGGTCTTTTTTGGTGGATGGTACTTCCCTGGTTTTTGGGTTTTGCGGCCGTATGGAGGCGTTGGGGGAGCGGGGCCGCATTCTTTCGGTACCGGATGTTTTTGTGGCTGATGGCGTTCTTTGCCGCGTTGCTCTGGTTTGGGGTTTATTATGGATCATGGCAGATTCATGACCGCATTGACGGAGGCGTGAGTATTGGCGTCTCTTTTACGCGGTATTTTCTCCCGATCTATATTTTGGCGTTGCCCATTATCGCCCTTGGTCTCATTCGCACGGCGCGCACACTCCGAGCCGCAAGACCCCTGGTTGCAATTCTTGTGGTCGCTCTCGTCTATTTTTCCCTGCGTTCCGTGTGGTGGGGTACCGATGACAGCCTTGCCTCGGTGCGCTTGACTCTCGCGCGCAATACCGAGGTGCGCAACGCCATCCTGCGGGTCGTCGCTCCCGCGGGAGTGGTCGTGAGCGATCGCGGGGACAAGGTCGTTTTTCCCTATCGCGAAGTTATGGCTGAATTCCGGACGCCAGAAGCCCTCCGCGATCTCCGCGAGGTTGCGCAGGCGCGGGAAGCGTGGTACGAAACGATAGGGGACGAGGAGGATATACGCGCGGAGGAGGAGCGGCTCTGGAAGCCTGCCGGATTATCGCTCGGGGAGGGCATTTCCGCCGGATATGGACACACCTTATATCGTATCAACTCAATTCAGTGATTTAATTTATGAATATGCAAAAAGAAAAGAGCGCGTGGATGTTTCGCACCGCATTCGTGACTTTACTTGCGAGCTATCTTGTTTTCTCCACACTCGAGGAGTTTTTTGAGGGTTTCGTCAGCCGGTTCTTCAATTTGAACTGGCTGTTGTTAGCGGTATTGATAAGCGCTTTTCCGGTTTTCGGAGCCACTCTTCAGCCTTCCGTGGTAACTTCGCGCTCGAAAGGGATGACGTGGCTTCTGATGGCGATTTCATCGTTTGTGACGACGGTTCTTATTTTCTTTTCGGCGGACGCAATCGAGATTCGGTGGAGGATGCTCCTTGCGGCATACGGTGGACTTATGACCGCGGCGATTCTTTTGGTGCTTTTTGAAGAATAATAAACTTTATGACGGATTGCATATTTTGCAAAATTGTTCAAGGCGAGATTCCGTGTGAAAAAGTATATAAAGACGAGAACGTGATGGCATTTCTTGATATCCATCCGGTGAATCCGGGTCATATACTGGTTGTTCCGAAAAAGCACGTTGTTGATTTTGTTTCCTTAGATGATGCGACACTCGCGTCCGTTGTATCGGTTGCAAAAAAAGTTGGCGCGGCGGTGATGCGCGGTGCCGGTGCCCAAGGGGTCAATGTCATGATCAATAATGGCGCCGTGGCCGGTCAGGTGGTTTTTCATCTGCATGTGCATGTCGTGCCGCGTTTTGAAGGCGATGGTTTCAAGCTCTGGCCCGGCAAGGAATATGCGGCGGGAGAAGCGGGCGTCATGGCGCAAAAAATACGCGTTGAGTTATCCGTATAAAAATTATCCATGAGAATTCTTATTTTTGGAAAAGGGCAACTCGGGAATGCGTATCAAGAGTATTTTGGCGCCCTTGAAGGATGGAAGACCTCCTTCGCTGAAGGCGTAGATATCCGCAATCCAGCCGCTGTTGGCGAGGCGTTGGATCGCGAAAAACCCGATGTGGCGTTGAATGCCGCCGCCAAAACGAATATCGACTGGTGCGAGGAAAATCAACTCGAGTGTTTTGATATCAATACACGTGGCGCCGATATGGCGGCCCGTGAATGCCAGAAACGCGGTGTTTACCTCGTGCATATTTCGAGCGGTTGCGTGCAGGAAAGCAAGACGGCGAATGATGTACATACCGAGGAAGATGCGCCGAATCCGCTCTGCTTTTATTCTTGGACCAAGGTGTGGGCGGAAAATCTCCTGATGGATCGTCTGCAAGGCAGGGGAATTGCTTCGGATATCGGAAAACCCCTTCGCGTTCTCATCCTGCGCCCGCGTCAGCTTCTCTCCTCAAAGCTAAGCCCCCGGAATGCTCTGGTGAAGATGCTCACCTATACGAAATTTGTTGATACGCCGAATTCGTGCACGGTAATCGAGGATCTGATGCGCGCCACGCGGGAGCTTGTTGATCGGGGCGCCACGGGGATTTATAATGTTGCTAATCTGGGAGTGACTACGCCCTATGAGATTGCGGGGATGTTGCGCGAGCAGATAAGACAGGAAATGAGTTTTGAAAAAATCAGCAAAGAGGAGCTCAACCGCACAACCCGCGCCAAGCGTATTGATTGCGTACTTTCCATCAAAAAACTTGAGTTGTTGGAAATCAAACCGCCGGAAATCCACGGTCGTTTACGCGAAGTGATTTTGGAATTAAAGAAAAATTTGGAAGCCGGCGGTCGGGAAGTTCTACAAGCGGTGGAGAAGGAGACGAAAGAAAAATTGAATTTGAAATGATCATAAAGTAAAATTGAGACTGTAGAAAAACGTTTTTCTAATGGCATTCTCGCTCCCCATTCGTCATTCCCGCGAAAGCGGGAATCCAGGGAACAAGCATAAATTGGCCAAATCTGGATTCCCGCTTTCGCGGGAATGACCACCAAAAAACATTTTTCTACAGTCTCAATTTGTCGGAACATATTTGGGGAAGGGAGTTAAGACATCGGCCAAAATAAAAGCAACACTCCGCGAGGAGGGTTGCCCTTGGATGTAATACCCTTTCCGTCTAT
>JBBTTG010000028.1:0-6794 GCA_038064355.1 Patescibacteria group bacterium | reverse complement strand
TAATTAAAAAACCCGTCGGGGTGTCCTCCGCCGCCTCGCGCACTGCGCCCTGCGGCATTATTTTTTCTCCCCTACACGCTACCGCCTACTCACTACCCACTAATAATGGTACGCCTTCCCCTGCTGAATCGTCACCGCGCGGAAAAGCTGTTCCAAAAATATAAGTCTCGCCATCTCATGCGGCAAAGTCATTCGAGACAAAGCGACCTTCCCTGAAAATTTTTCCTGCAAAGACGCATCCAGCCCCAAAGCCCCGCCAATCACAAAAACTATCTCCTTGCCTTCCTGGTTTCCAAGAAACCACGCGAACTCCCGCGAGTCATATTCTTTGCCGCGTTCATCAAGAAGAAAAACCGGCGACAGCGGGCGCGCTTCAATCAGTTTCAAAATTCGCTCCGCTTCATCGCCCATAGCCTCGGTCTTCTCCTGCTCGCGCCGAAACGACTCCGCCGCCACTTCAATCACGTCCACCTTTGCATACGGCCGCAGGCGCGTCTCCCATTCGCGCACTCCTTCCGCGATCCAGGGCATCTTCACTTTCCCGACAGCGATAACCGTAATCCTCAACATACAATTTTAGAGCGCCATATTGGGATCAGCATCGATCTGCTCCCACGGCGTAAACTTCTTTTTTTGAGCGTAAAAATATCCGGCGGTGGCAATCATGGCGGCATTGTCTCCGGTAAACTCAAGTTGTGGAAAAAGACATGCGATTCCGGGCAATGCTTTCTCCATGGCCCGTGCGAAGGCCTCACGAAGACGGCCATTGGCCGACACCCCGCCCCCTATCATCACCTCTTTTACATTATACGCCTTGGCCGCCCGAATTGTCTTGGCGATAAGCACTTCCACGATGGCCTCTTGGAGCTCATGGGCAAAGGCTTGGCGAATCGCCGGCGTCATCCGTTTTTGCTTCTGGAGCGCATACAACGCCGCTGTCTTGAGTCCGGCAAAGGAAAAATCAAAATCCGGCGAGTCCATCATTGGTCGCGGCAACTCAACTTTACCCTTTTCGCTTTTCACTTTATGCCGCCCGAGGGCGGCACCCCGCCATAGGCGGTGGCACTTTGCCGCTTCTGCGGCAATAGCCGGTCCTCCGGGATATCCAAGTCCCAACATCTTGGCCACCTTATCAAAACATTCCCCTGCGGCATCGTCCCGCGTGGATCCAATCACCGTATGATCGAGTGGCGCCCTCACGAGCACAAGCTCCGTATGTCCTCCGCTTACAATGAGACACAACATCGGAAATCTCTTCACTTTTAACTTTGCACTTTTCACTTTCCACTCACCAATAGGCGGTAGCCAGTTAGCATAGATGTGCCCCTCAAGATGATTGACGGCAACAAGCGACTTCCGCCAAGCGTATGACAACGTGCGTGCCGCCTCAACGCCGACAAGAAGCGAAGTGATGAGGCCTGGCCCTTTGGTAACGGCAATTACATCGATATCAGGTTTGAGTTTTATAGTACCAGATCCCTGATCCCCGATGTCCGATGCCTCTCGCAGTGCTTCCTCAATCACCGGAATAATCACCTCCGCGTGAGCACGCGCGGCCACCTCGGGCACCACTCCCCCGGTCTTGGCATGCAGTTTGACCTGCGAAGCCACAATGGTACTTAAAACAGAAAAGTAGCCATGATTTACTTCTATCACCGCCGCGGCTGTTTCGTCACATGATGTTTCTACACCAAGGATGCGCATATCGCACGTTACGATTTGAATCGCTGAATGAGGAAGGATTTTTTTAATAATTCGCCCTCTCCATTCCTATCATTCATTCGAATTTACGGCAACATCACCCGATCCGTTGACACATTCTTCAAAATGGAGCATATTGTCCTCGTCAATCAAAAAAGTTCTTTGTCAGAAAACCGCAGGAGGAAAATATGGGAAGAACAAAACACCCAAAGTACCCAAAAATCGGCGTCATTTTCGAGCTCACGCTCGACGGCGATGCCCCAGAAAACCAACCAATGACTATGTTTGAGAGCAACGGCTACATTACCAAAGGATGGTGGCACAACGGGGTCGTCGTCGCAGGGAAGCAAACTCGCATCTTCAAACTCTTCCAGTGGAAAGGCGACTGGGATAAAATTGGGGACAAAATCGGCGACAACAATCCCCCGGGGCAGTGGCGGAACGCTTTCCTATCCACTTTTCCTGAACCGGACGACAAGTGTCCCATCGGCGTCCACGATGCCTCGTGGCATAGTCTGTATGGCCGCTCCTTCCCGGGCATTGACCTTTATGGCGAGCCGACATTTTTCCGTACCAACCAAATCACCCCCTTCTCCCCCTGGCGATGGCTCATCTTCGCTAAATCATAATTAAAGTGGGTACTTGAATCTTCTGGCGCCCTTGTTCCTTGTCTCGCAACCTGCGTGATCCATGGTGACCACGCAGGGCTTTTTTATTTTAAATGGATAGTATGATAAACGTATGGTTATACAACCAAATCTGAACCTATTTTATCGATCGGCGGGCGGAGTTTAATTAAAAATAGAACCAACCAAAATTTCTGCCTCTCTATTCATCGTATTGTCATCATAATTATCAATATGGGTTGCTACAGATAAGAACACAACCGTAGCTCCCCGAATCGCAATCTTGGAAATTGATTAGGGCGTAAATTCTTTACTGCTAACTCTATTTTCCAAATAGTAAAACTTTCAAAGGATTTCACTCTATGAAGTTTAGCTGGTGCAATAACCTGTTTTGGATTTATCGGGTCAAAATGGACCTCGCAGATTCTTTTAAACGATTCGATACCAGCGTCAAAAAAAGGAAACCACCGTTTTAAAGTGGCGGCCTGTTTTCCAAAATGAGGATGAACAACGAAGCTAAGCATCCGAATTCAGATTAGTGCCACGATAAAAAGCTAATTCGTAGGCGATTTCTTGGTTCGGCGCTGTTCCGATGTACGGCGCTTCTGCATGCGTCAAGTCCTCTAATTGCTTCCCGGATAAATGTCCGTATTTTGCGATAACTCTATCCAATACTTTCTGTTCTTCTTTAGAAAAATTTCCATCCGCCCTCTCTTTTATTCGATAAATTTCCGTCGAATTATAATCAGCCCTTACTTTTTCTAATTTTATGGTGATCTTTTTTTCCTCTGCCATATCGGCAAGCACCTTTTCCATTGTTATAGGAAACGGACCCATCGGCAATGCTTTATACACATCACCAGTCAATGATTTCTGGAACTTTTCAAAAAAATCAAAATCAACAAAATAAAGCAATTTCGCCAATTTCTTTTTGCCTCTTATCTCGCCGCCCAACTTTTCAGCCAGGTACAAGATAACTTCTTTATATTTTTTTTCGCTTATTTTAGTCATATTATTATAGCACAAAATATATTATTTTCAAACAGGCACAAAATCAATGGGCGGCCTGCAAGGCCGCCCACCAAATGGCTTCTGAAAAACCGTTTAGTTTTGTACTGGTAGCCCCACCGGGATTCGAACCCGGGTACCAAGCTTGAAAAGCTTGTGTCCTAGACCAGACTAGACGATGGGGCCGTTAGTTTACCTATCAATCGCTCAATCGCTTTCCTCTCCTTCCAAGACTTAATATGCTTTTCACGCTTACGCGCCTCACCTAAACTATTATACTCTTCTTTATATATCAACCTCCATGGCTTTTTTGATTGCGTAGACTTTACTTGCCCATTATTATGCTTGCGTAAACGTTGCTCTATCTCGACCGTACTCCCAACATAATAGGTGCCATAATTGATTGACTGTAGGATGTAAACCCATGACATAGTGCTGATAAGGCTAGTCCCGGTCTCGGTCATGGTGTGACCGAGACCGGGGATCCTCGGTTTTGTTCCAAAATCAAGGACTTTGACAAAACCGGGAACGATGGGGCCGTATTCTGCAAGGTAGACAGTTGACGTTACAAAAAATCTCTTCTATATTATATGAATAAGCATGAATTGTAAACCCCCACACCAAAACCTTTGGTGTGATGGGTAAAGGAGAAGATATGCCAAACAAAAAAAATTCATTTTTAAAAAATGTAACCGAAAGTGAGGACGACGGATTCTTTAAAAAACTTTCTTCCCCTGAAGCCGCATCCGCGGCTTGGGCGCTGCCCGCCGAAGGTGAACTCGCGGTCGATGTCTATGAAACAAGAAAAGACATCATAGTCCGCGCACCGATTGCCGGCATTAAATCCGAAGACCTTACCCTCTCCCTTGAGGGAGATGTGCTGACGATTCGCGGAGCGCGGCACGATGCGGACAAAACAGAACGCAAATACCTGTGCCGGGAATGCTACTGGGGCGCGTTTTCCCGATCGGTCATCCTCCCCTCTTCTGTAAAAAACGATAAGGTTAAGGCGCACCTGGAACGTGGCATCCTTACGGTCATGCTCCCCAAGACCAAGGGTACGAATATTTCGATAGCTGACCTCGGGGAGGCCTAGACGATATGCATGATCCTGTTTTAGAAGTGGTGCTTGATCGTTTTGAAAGCGACTACGCAGTTCTGCGCGTCAAAGATGCCAAGGAAATCCTTTGGCCAAGGCGCGCCCTGCCGGCTGATGCCCGCGAAGGAAGTGTATTATATCTCCAGGCTCTCTCAAATAAAGAGAAGGAAGCGGAGCGGGAGGCGATTGCCAAGACTCTCCTCAACGAAGTTCTTAAGAACGGTTCATGATTTTTTTCTCTTCAACGATACGCATGTTTTTTTTAAAACGGCGGCACCTCGTAGCTGCCGTTTTTGGTATTACGGTGGTCGGACTCGGCAGTCTCCCGTTTATAGACGCTCGGCTCTCCCGTAACTCCATTGTCCGAGGTATTCGCGTTGCGGATATCTCTCTTGGCGGCCTCACCCAAGCGCAGGCGGAACAGATACTTGCCGAACACGCGAAAAAAACGGAATCTCTCATCCCTTTACACCTTGGAGAATTTGAAGTGGCACTCTCCGATATTGCAACCCTCAATACCCAGGCAACAATCGCCCGCGCAATGACGGTTGGGCGCGAGAGCAATCTCTTGTCTGATTTCCTCGAACGAACCCGCGTGCGCCTCGCCGGAAAAGACGTTGCCCCGGTTTGGAATATCGACGAAACATCAATAGGCAAAAAAATCGAAGATGCCTTCTCGGGCAAACTTCAAACGCCTCGCAATGCCTCCTTTTCCGCAAGCTTTGACGATCAGGGGCGTGCAAACGTCACCATCCTGCCAGAACAACGCGGTGAACGCATCGACAAAGAAAGCGCACTTCGCGATCTTCAGAAACGGCTAGTGGAATTCTCGACTGCGCCCGTTTCCCTTGCGACGATTGCCGTGGATCCGGAAATCACCGCGGATGAACTCACCCCACTTCGAGAGTACACGGAACGCATCTTGAGCGCGCCAGGAATCACTCTTACACTCGAAAAACAATCCTGGCCCATAAAAAAAGAAGACTTCGCCGCATGGCTGCGTGTGCGAGCCACCGATGGCGGACCGGTCGTGAATCTCGATCATATCTCGATTGAGGCGTTCCTGACAGGCATCGCAAAAACTGTCGACCATCCGGCACAGGAACCAGTCCTTGAGCTCGATGAATCGGGCCTGCGAGTAAAAAAATTCATCCCTCCGCAAGACGGGCTCACCATTGTCGCGGGAGAAAACACCGAGAAAATTACTGCCATGGCTCTCAATCTTGATGGGGGCGCAAAACGCACCCTGGAGCTCGTTGTCGCAACCGCGCACCCCAAGACAGCGCTTGAAAGCACCAACACCCTGGGGATCAAAGAACACCTCTCGATAGCGACGACGAATTTTAAAGGGAGTCCGCCCAATCGCGTTAAAAATATAAAACGCGGCGCCGCGATGCTTCACGGATCTCTTCTCCCCCCTGGTGAGGAGTTCTCTCTTCTCGACCACCTGCGGCCATTCACGCTCGAAAACGGCTATTTCCCCGAACTCGTCATCAAAGCGGCCGAGGGACGAACTACTCCGGAGATCGGGGGCGGCCTTTGCCAAATCGGCACCACATCCTTCCGCACGGTGATGAACGCCGGACTCCCCATTACCGTACGCCAAAATCACTCCTATCGCGTCTCCTATTATGAACCTCCGGTGGGAATGGATGCTACGATCTACGATCCGGCGCCTGACTTTAAATTCATCAATAACACCGGCGGACATCTATTACTCACTACCAAGGTGGCGGGGACAAATCTCACGTTTGAATTCTGGGGCACCCCTGACGGCAGGCACGTGGAAATCAGCACGCCCGTGGTTACCAACATCACCTCGCCACCGCCGAAAAAAATCATAGAGACGCTCGACCTGAAACCCGGCCAAACCAAATGTACCGAAAAACCGCACCCCGGGGCGGATGCGGTTTTTACCTACAAGATATTTTCCACCGACGGCACGGTAGCGGAAAAAGAGTTCAAGAGCCGCTATCGCCCTTGGCAGGAAGTTTGTCTCGTTGGTGTTGAAAAATTAAGCGAGCCGGTGCCGCCACCGACCAACGCGACAGCTCCCGAAGTCCTCCCCCACGAAGAAATCCTCGGGGCGCAAACGCCCGTTTTACAATCAATTACCGCACCGCAAGCAGTGCGGTAATTGATTTTTACTTTCACGCGCGCTTCTTTCCAAAGAATCGCGTCCAAGAAGGTTAATCAGAGGAGAAGTCGAGTCGAAACCCGAACCACCCTTAGTCTAACCCCCATGCTTGTCGTGGACGCGAGTCCTTGAAAACAGCGCGCTTTCGAGCAAACAAAACCTGACCACAAGATTCCTCTTTTCGGTCGGTTTTTCAGTGAACGCTTTACTATACCACGCCTCA
>JBBTTG010000027.1:21745-63897 GCA_038064355.1 Patescibacteria group bacterium | reverse complement strand
TTTACCCGCATGCTATTGACAAAATCGTGAATCCATGCTATAGTAAAAACGTTAGAATGAACTTTATAAATTCAAGGAGAGAGCTCGCGCTACCCGAGTCAAGAATGGTAGTCAAAAAGCGTTATTGTTGTGCTTAAAGGTCTCTCAATCCTGTATTAAGCCCAAGAATAACGCTTTTTCCATAAAAAGCGTGCAAAGAAAGCTGTCCTTGTGACTCAAAAACAACAGCTCCCGTGGCAATTCTGCCATGGGGGTTGAAAGATACGGACGGAAAACGACGGTTTTGATCCCGCTTTGGCGGGAGAGGAGAAGACGATGAGAACGACACAACTGTTCGGCACCGTGCTGTGCGCGGCGATGGTGATGGTGATGACGGCCTGTGGCGACTTTGAGCGCGTCGTCAAATGCGGTCGCGGCACGATGCAAAAAGGCGCGGAGTGCGTGGCACTCAAAACTGCCACCACGGATCGCGCGACGATTGCATCCGGCCCGGACGGCACGATCACGGTTGAAAAAAAGACCGAGATGACCGGCATCGGGACGACGGGAACCACGACTTCCCAGGAGGGAATCGAGGAAGACGACGTCGTTTGCGGCAAGGGAACGCATCTCGAAGACGAGAGCGACACCTGCGTCGCGGACGAGCAAGAATCGACGGAGGTTATCAAAGAGGTGGAAGTTCCCGTGGAAGTGCCGGTTGCCAACTGCGGCGAGGGGACAATGGAGAAGGACGGGGAGTGCGTCGCGTGGGAGCCGGAGATGTGCGATGCCATATGTACCCGCCAATCAAAGTTCCTGAACCAAGCGACAAACCCTCCATTGTCCGACAAGGAAATCACTATCATGTTTGAGGGCGGTTACACCTGCACGGTGAATCAAGAAACACCCACTGACCACATTTTCCAAGTCAACGGGCAAGTAATCATCGGGGCGGAGATACCTCATTCGACTCTGCGGATACGTGGGCGAGTGGAGCTGAAAAACCTACAGGGGGCAAAAATGAAGCTCGACAATATCACAATGGATTTCTCGGGAATGGGGCACTATCACGCTGGAGACACTGGAAGTAGCACGCCAGCTAACTATGCGGTATCGGGGCCTGTTGATAAAAGCGGCAATTTTGTTATCGACAGGGACATACTGATGCCGCCATGGGATGCGGAAGTTGACTTTCGAGCGTTC
This sequence comes from Patescibacteria group bacterium, assembly GCA_038064355.1. Lineage (GTDB taxonomy): Bacteria > Patescibacteriota > Patescibacteriia > GWA2-47-26 > GWA2-47-26 > JBBTTG01. The sequence continues at coordinate 62,715 of JBBTTG010000027.1, read as the reverse complement.
TTATTCACCGTCGACCTTATGGTCGGAATGCACGTTCACGACGAGATTGGTTCATGGGTCGAGTGGAAGATCCTCTCCCCCGGCGAGATTATCCAACTCGGGGTGAAAACCATCACGCTCGAGTTCACGAATATCGAGCTCTTTATGGAAGGCCAACTCTTGGAAACGACATTCATTGAGAGTTGCGAACCAATAACGACAACATTCAAGATGGAATAATTCTCACGCGCGAACATTTGCGCCTGGGGAGTATTCACGGGCGAGTGCGAGACAACCAAACGTCTCCCTCGCCCGTTTTTTATTTCCCCACACTGCGCAAAAAACATACAGCCAAAACATACAGCCCAAAAGCTAAAAATCCGCGCAAATTCCGACGATCGTCGGAATTTGCGCGGATTTTTCTTATCTGTTATATTGGGAACAAAGAAGGATACCTATGTCAAGTGAATGGCTTACTATAGTGGAATCGCAAGGTGCGCGACCGATGAACTCGCGCTATTGCACTCGTAGACATTAATACTATGACACAACGGAAAAGGCATTCAGGCAGACGGAAGGCGCTAAAACGGGTGGGTATCAATATTGCCCGGCACTTAGCTAATCTATTGATTGATGTCGGATATCTCGTGTCTGAACCATTTGAGACGCATTATCAGCGCCACCGGAGAATAGAAGGTTTTCCGAAGGACGTTTCCGCACACCGTGTCCGACAGGAGATCAAGCGCATGCGCGACAGAGGGTGGATACAGGAAGCGGAGAAAAATGGAAAAAAATTTCTCAAACTCACTCAACAGGGGAGACTCGGAATTCTTTACAAAAATCTTAAAAACACCGCTCAATCAGCGAAAAATAACTGGGATGGAAAATGGCGCCTCGTGATGTTTGATATACCGGAACAAGGCAGAAAGGAGCGTAATGCGATTCGTGATGTGCTGAAATCTATCGGATTCTGTCAGATGCAGAAAAGTGTATATATTTTTCCTCACGAAATCCCGCAAGATGCGGTTTCTTATCTCAAGGAATCCGGTCTCTGGTCGTATATTCGGTTTGCTCAAAGTGACGGCATGGCCAACGATGCGGATATGAGAAAGTATTTTAGTGTTTACCATGATGGAGCATGAAACAAATCCGCGCAGATTTTGACGATCGTCAAAATCTGCGCGGATTACTCCCTCCTTCTTCCTTTGAGTTTGCTTATTTTTCTTCCAATAATTTACTGTCCGAGCACGACGCCAAGGATGCGCAAGTGGCCGCGCAGGAATTCCTCGCCGGTTGCGGGTTTTTTGCCTTCCATTTGCACCTGCTCAAGCACGAGACTTCCAGGCAGGCAATTGACGGCAAGCTCGCCTTGTTCCGTTTTCCAGACAAATCCCGGCGTAGAATTATTCGCGCATCCGATAGACTCATGAAGCACGAGGGCTTTCAAAATTTTCAGCCGTTTTCCATCCCACAGCGCCCATGTTCCCGGCCAGCCTTCGTAGGCGCGCACCATGCGTTCAATGGCGACAGCCGATTTATTCCAATCAATTTTTCCGTCTTCCTTTTCCACCATCTTACACACCGTAGCCGCCGCATGATCTTGCTCCCGCGGTTTTATTTTTCCCTCCATCCACTGTGGCAACACCTCAATGAGCAAATTCGCACCCAGCTCCGAGAGACGCTCCTCGAGTCCACTTCTTAACTCATAATCCTTAATCCTTAATCCCTTTTGCATCAGTATGCTTCCGTGATCCATCTCGGCATCAAGAAGCATGATCGTGATACCGGTTTCCTCGTCGCCATTCAAAATGGCTGACTGGATAGGGGAGGGGCCGCGATATTTCGGTAGGAGCGACGGATGAATATTTAAAACTCCCCGCGGGAAAATATCAAGGATATTTTGCGGGATAATCTTGCCATAGGCCGCGACAATGGCGACCTCCGCGCCACACTCACGCAAAAGGGATTCAGCCTCGAGCTGTTTCAGCGTTGGCGGCTCAAACACTCGCAATCCTAATTCCAAGGCTTTCACCTTCACCGGCGACGAACGTAACGCAAGCCCGCGCTCGGCGGGTTTATCGGGTTGAGTTATGACTGATGAAATCTTATAACCTGCCTTCACGAGCGTTTCAAACGCGGGTATAGCGAATTCGGAAGTGCCAAAGAAAACTATTGGGGGCATAGGGATTATGGATTAAGGAAAATCCCCCTCATTCCCCCTTTTTCAAAGGGGGAAGTCGAGCGGTTCTCTCCCTTTGGCAAAGGGAGAGTCAGAGAGGGATTTATTCAAGATATATCTTTTTCGCGCTTTTTCTACAATCTCAATTTAAAAATTTCTCCGCCTTGTCGATATATAATATCCCATCGAGGTGATCTATTTCATGCTGAAAAATTTCAGCGAGCATTCCTTCTGCCTTTATCTCAAAAGGGGATCCATCGAGATGCTGCGCGCGCACGACTACCCACGGAGAACGTTTGATAATGCCGAATTTCCCGGGCACCGAAAGGCACCCTTCATCCATACTCGCCTTACGCCATGGTCGTTTGATAATGACGGGATTCATGAGCGCCAATGGCTCGCCTTCGCGCTCAATAATAATGAGACGGATAGACTGCCCGATCTGCGGCGCCGCAAGCCCAACCCCCGGGGCTTTTTGCATAGTCAATATCATATCGGCGGCCAAGGCCTCAAGATCTTCGCGTTTCCATTCAGTGAGATTCACTTCGGCGGCACGCGCGCGAAGAACCTCATTCGGCTCTTTGAGAATAGGAAGAATTTTTGCCATATTCAATATATCAACAATCTACTATGCAATACTCTCCGGGTCAATATCGATGAGCCATTCATCCGGCACAAGCCGTGAAAAAGGAAGGGAACGCGGCGACGTCCCAGGCGGGAGCCGCAGGAGCACGCCGAAACGATAGATGCCCCACTGATATTCCGGAGATTGCGGCATGGGGGTGGAGACAGAAACCCCTCCGTGATTTTTAAACTTCGCGACAAGCGATTCCGCGTCTTTGAAAGCTTTCACGCGAACGCGATCCTGCACAATAATCTTCATCAGCCGAACGTACGGCGGATAATTCCATGCTTTCCGCTCCTCAAGCTCATGATTCAGCCAGTCTTCAAAGGATCCACAAAGTGCGCGGAATACGGAATGGTCAGGCAAAGACGTTTCGATGATAAGCTCACGCTCACCCGCGGAGAAAAGCGTCAATAAAGCGAGCGAACGTTCATGCGCGCGAAATTCCGGAATTCGCAGGGCATTGTCGATACCAAGGACGACCACGGCGCGTACCTCCTCCCACGGCAGGCTGGAAAGCGCCCGCTTAGTTCCAAGGATGACCCGGGATTGTTGTATCTTTTCTCGCGCTTCAGGCGACGAGGAATCGGTCAATGAATCAATACGCACAAGAGAAAGGTTTGGCAGGAGTCGCGAGATTTCTTCTTCGAGTCGCTCCACCCCCGCGGCTCCAAAACCAAGCCTGGCGCCGGAGCACTTCGGACACGCCAGCGGATAGGGCGAGGATTCCTGGCAATGATAACAAAACAGTGAAACAGGATCCTTGTGATAGGTGAGTACCGAGGCGCACTGTGGACAGACAAAAAGATAGCGGCAATCGCGGCAAGAGAGCGATTTCGCAAAGCCGAGTTTATTTAAAAAAACGAACACTTTTCCGGTTTTGGCTCGATCGGCGATGGAATCAATCACCGCCTCCGAGATAGGCCGCCATTCATTGGCTCTCCGGCGCTCGGATTCCCGATCAATAATGGTAAGGCGCGCGTTCAAAGGCCCCGCGGGAAAAAGATCATGGTACTCCGCCTGTCCCAAACGCGTACGCTGCATGGTTTCTGGACAAGGAGCAATACTCGTGCAGATCACTCGCGCTCCGGTGAGTCCGGCCACCTTAAAGGCAAGGTCGCGCGCGTGATAACGAGGCGAAGGCTCAATTTGTTTATGATTTTCATTTCCCTCGTCGGCGACGATAATCATGCTAAGATCCCGGAAAGGGGAGAGGATGGCGCTCCTGGTACCGAGAATCATCGTTGCCTTCCCCGAAGCGATCGCTCGCCAAGAGGCAAAAAAATCAGCAGGTTTTTGCGTGGAAAAAATGCGCACCGGGGAATCCGACAACCGGAGTAAATCTTTCCACATACCATCCTGCCACAACTCCGGCAAAAGGAGAAGAACCTGTCGGCCATTCTGAATCATATCCCGGATATCTTTCTCAAGATATTGCAGTACCATTTCGGGCATTCCACGGAGCACAAGTGATTGCGGTGCGGACGCCACCGCTTTTTTTACGGCCACCTCGGGCAGTGTTTTGAGCTCCCCAACAGTGGTATGGGGAAGAAAAGAATTCATGGTGGTCCCAAGTGCCGCGCAATACTCCGTTGAAATATATTCAGCAAGAGTCAGTTGCTCCGGAGTCAACGCCGCGCCGGGACTCAAAACTCGCTTAATGGGAAGCGGTAGCCGCTTGAGTTCGGTTGTCTCCTTGAGACGCATAACGACACCGGGGATGCGGCGGCCGCGAAAAGTCACTTCAACAATCTGCCCATGCGAAATCCCCGAGGCAAGCGCCTCGGGGATGGAGTAGTCAAAAATACCGAACGTGTAGGGCAAGCGCAGACAGGGTGCCACCTCCGCGTACATAAAAGAGGCTCAAACAAACTTATACCTTACCGACATGTATCCCACTCCAAAAGGGCCTTCATAGGATAATATCTCTGGCGAGCAATTCACCCCGTCAAGCACCCCGAGCAATATCATGATTGTACGCAAACCGCAGGCCTTGGCTTCAGCGCCAGAGGGCTCAAGTCCAAAGAGAGAGTCGTAGTCTTGATTCTTCATGGCATGCACGACACCTTCATCAAACTTTTTGCCGTCCGGGGAATATCCGCCGGGTGCCTTATCGGTCAAACGATGGGAGAGATCAGCCGAGGCGATCACCGCGATCCGTTTTTTGCTCCGCACGAGTTCCTCGTGAAGGGATTTTCCGAAAGCGAAGTGCGCCGTAAGCGCAAGGCCCGAATCAAACATCGGCACTACGGACACCGACAATAAATGTTCCGCAAGCAAGCACAGGGGTACGGCTGTTCCATAATCCAAATGATCTTGAGTCAACAGCGTCAAGGGATGGCCGACCGTGTCGGTAGAACGAAGATGGCGGCGGAGACGCTCGATAAGCATGGGATCAGACTTAAAAACCTTCTTCGTTGTGAAATCTCCAAATTCTTGGAAGCTCGTCTCGTAGCGCTCGGCCACGTGAATCGAAAAAGACTCGGGTAAAGTCTGCCCATGAGGGGAGAGCACGAGGAGAATATCCGGCTTGGCCGCGTAGAGATCTTCGGCCATCCGCTTCATGGCGGCAAGGGTTTTTTTGAGCTTCGTTTGCTGTTTCTTCCCGACGGTAGGCAAGAGCAATGGGGAATGCGGCGTAATAGCGGCAAAGACAATCATATGGCTTCCAGTATAGCTCATTCAACGCCACCCATCAAGGCAGGCACCACTTCGACTCCGTCCCGAAAGCGCTCGAGACTTCACTCAGGGAATATATGGTGAGCCTGTCGAACCGCTCCTACTTAAAAACCACTTTCCCTTTCGTGTCGACGTCAATCTTGATTTTTCCGCCCTCTTTATATTCGCCCTCAATCATTTTGAGCGAAAGGGGATTGAGGATCAATTCTTGGATAATACGCTTCAGCGGCCTTGCGCCGAGGACCGGACTATAGCCCTTCTCGGCAAGCGTTTTTTTGCATTTCTCGGTTACATCAATCTTGATATGCCGCCTCTCCAAACGCGTTGCCATATGCGCGAGTTGAATATCCACAATCCGGCTGATCTGGCTCGGCTGGAGCGTGTGGAAAACAATCACCTCATCGATGCGGTTGAGGAATTCCGGCTTGAATCTTTCATGGAGTCGACCCAAAACCTTTTCGCGCATCTTGGCATCGGTAATCCCTTCTTCCTGTTGATCTTCAAAACCAAGGGTGCCTCGGCTGGCAAGATCGAGGATAAGCTCGCTGCCGAGGTTTGAAGTCATGATGATGATCGTATTTTTGAAATTCACTGTCCGCCCCTTCCCGTCGGTCAATCGGCCATCGTCGAGAATCTGAAGCAGAACGTTGAATATCTCCGGATGCGCCTTTTCGATTTCATCAAAAAGGATCACGCAGTACGGCCGGCGGCGAACCATTTCGGTAAGTTGTCCGCCCTCTTCATAGCCGACATAGCCAGGAGGGGAGCCCACCATGCGAGCCACGGCATGACGTTCGCCATACTCTGACATATCGAGCCGGACAAGCGCCGTCTCGTCATTGAACATAAACTCCGCGAGCGCACGGGCGAGTTCCGTTTTTCCAACGCCCGTTGGACCCAAAAAGATAAACGACCCGATGGGACGAGACTCTTCAGAGAGCCCAGCGCGCGAACGCCGCACGGCATGCGAGATGGACTGCACCGCCTCATCTTGGCCGACAACGCGGCGCCGAAGCTCGTCTTCCATGCGAGTGAGCTTCACCGCCTCGCTTTCAAGAATGCGCGTCACCGGAATTCCCGTCCAGCGAGCGATCGCGTAGGCGATTTCTTCCTCGGTCACTTCTTCTTTTAAGATGCGTGTCTTTTTTTGAAGCTGTGTCAGCCTCTTTTCCTCCTGCTTGAGTTTCTTTTCGGCATCGGGAATCGTTCCATACCGAATTTCCGCGACCTTCTGGAGCTCGCCCTTGCGCTCGGCAATCTCGGCATCGGCTTTTGCTTTTTCAATCTGTTGTTTGAGGGTACGAATCACGCTGATCACTTCTTTCTCCGCCTTCCATTGCACCTCAATGCCCGAGGCCTGCTCTTTGAGTTCCGCCATATCCTGGCCAAGTTGCTTGAGCTTCTCTTTGGTTTCGGGATCGTCTTTCTCACGTGCGAGTGCTCGGCGCTCAATCTCAATCTGCATCATCTTGCGCTTTAATTTATCAAGATCCTCGGGCTCACTGTCAATTTCAAGTCGCATGGCGGAGGCCGCTTCGTCCACGAGATCCACGGCTTTGTCCGGAAGAAAACGATCGCTGATATAGCGGGTTGAAAGCTCCGCGGCGGCCACGATAGCCGCGTCGGTGATACGCACGCCGTGGTGCACCTCATATTTTTCTTTAATACCGCGAAGGATGGAAATCGTCTCTTCGAGAGTGGGTTCGGAAACATACACTGGCTGAAACCGCCGAGCAAGCGCGGGGTCCTTCTCGATATGCTTCTGATATTCCTTAAGAGTCGTGGCTCCGATAGCGTGAAGCTCGCCGCGCGCGAGCGCCGGCTTCAAGAGATTCGCGGCATCAATCGCGCCTTCCGCGGCACCGGCTCCCACAAGCGTGTGAAGCTCATCAATAAAGAGGATGATACGGCCGGCGGCCTGTTCAATCTCGCGGAGCAAGGCCTTGAGCCGATCCTCGAATTCGCCGCGGAATTTCGTTCCCGCGACCATGGAACCAAGATCCAATGAAATAACATCTTTATCTTTTAAATTCTCCGGCACATCGCCCGCGACAATACGCTGGGCAAGCCCCTCGGCAATGGCGGTTTTTCCCGTGCCCGCCTCGCCGATGAGCACTGGATTGTTTTTTGTCCGACGGCACAAGACCTGCATCACACGACGGATTTCTTCGTTGCGGCCTATCACGGGATCAAGCTTCCCTTGCCGCGCGAGTCGAGTGAGATTTCGGCTGTACTTTTCGAGCGCCTGGTATTTACTCTCGGGCTCCTGGTCGGTGACACGCTGCGCCCCGCGCACGGATACCAGCACCTGCATGGTATTCTCATAGGCGATGCCATATTTCAAGAGAAGCTCTCCGGCTTTGGAGCGCACGCTGATGAGTGCCAAAAAAAGGTGCTCGGTACTGATGTATTCATCGTGAAGTTTTTCGGCTTCTTTTTCCGCCTGGTGTAAAATCTTAATCGTCTCCTGGCTTAAATAGAGTTGCCCAAGATTGCCGCCTTGAGCCATTTTTGGAAGTTTCGCCAAGAGGAGTGCCGCCTCACCCTCCACGGTCGCGGATTCGACGCCCATCTTGCGCAGGATGGCCGGGACCACCCCGTTTTCCTGCCCTAAAAGCGCCACAAGGATGTGTAGGGGATCAAGATGCGAATGCCCGGAATCGAGCACGCGTTTCTGGGCGTGTTGCAAGGCTTCCTGGGACTTGGTGGTAAAGTTATTGAAAGGATTCATATATAAGGTAAGTATGCCAAAATTAAGAAAATGTTTCAATTGGCACTCACACTCCGAGAGTGCTAATCCCAAGTGTAATAAGCTTTGCGCTTTCCGTCAATATCCTTTCGACAAGAAGCCATATTCTATGCTAAAGTGTACTTATATGAAAATTATTGATGCTCACATCCATGTGAATTTTTCCAATCCGGAAGCCAAAGAGTTCACGGAAAAAGAGGGGATACCATGGTCGTGGAATGTTCTGCTGGGGGAAATGGAAAAGAACCGTATTGCCGGCGCCATGGCCATCACCACTGACACCGAAAGCCCCACACCGGGCGAGAGCGATATTTTACTGGACTTGCGCGAACGAGATACGCGTTTTTTCCCCGTACCCGCGATTCATCCCAAGCACACGGGTGCTAACGATATCAAAAAAACCGAGATACTCCTGAAGGAGCGAAAAATTTTCGGGTTCAAAATCTTCCCGGGGTATCATCCCGTGTATCCGAGTGATCCATGTTATCACCCATTCTATGAACTGGCCGGCCGTTTTGGAGTGCCAGTGATCATTCATACGGGAGACACCTTTGGGAGTAAGTACCTTGTAAAATTTTCCCACCCGCTTGACGTGGACGAAATCGCGGTTAAATTTCCAGGCACCACTTTTGTCCTGGCTCACCTGGGCAATCCATGGGTGCGCGATGCCGCCGAGCTCGTGTATAAAAATGAAAACGTCTATGCCGATTTTTCCGCTTTCTGTATGTTGCACGTGGGCGTGAATGACAAAAAAAGAATAAGGGAGGATATCACCTTCGCACTCCAGTACACTGGCCGTCCGGATAAATTTCTCTACGGAAGCGATTGGCCGCTGGTGAATATGGGCGAATACATCGCGCTTATCAAGGCGCTCGTTCCGCGCCGCTTCCATCAGAAAATCTTCTTCGACAATGCCAATCATATCTTCAAACTCGGCCTCTGACGCGTCCGTCCGCATGCACATACTTGGTGTTCGTATCGACAACATTACGCGTAATGAAGCCCTTGCTCGCTGCATGGCTTTTCTCAATGACGGCGAGCAACACCTCTTCACCACACCCAATCCGGAAATCATCATCGATGCGCAACGAGACGACGCCTTTCGTTCAATACTGAACAGCGCGGACCTTGCCATTCCGGACGGGTTTGGACTCATGCTCGCGGGGCGGATCCTTGGCCAGCCGATTCGGGAGCGCATCGCCGGAAGTGACTTCCTCATGGACATCTGTGGTCTTGCTGAAAGGGAATCAGCTTCCGTGTATCTTTTCGGCGCGTCTCCTGGTGTAGCGCAGAGGGCAGGGGAGGCCCTGCAAAAAAAATATCCAAAACTCGTCATTGCGGGCACCGACAACGGGCCGCACCTTCCAGCGAGCGACTGCGATATACACACAGCTATCTCCAAAATACAAAACACCAACCCCCATATACTCTTTGTCGCCATGGGGCACGGGAAGCAGGAAAAATGGATAGCAGCGCATCTGCGAGATATGTCATCGGTCAAAATCGCCATGGGCGTCGGCGGGGCGTTTGATTTTTTGGCCGGAACCGCGCGGCGAGCCCCGCGCTTCTTGCGCGCCATGGGACTCGAATGGCTCTGGAGGCTTTTCTGTGAACCATGGAGGGCGCGGCGTATCTTCAAAGCAGTGATTCAATTCCCTCTCCTGACCATCCGCGAAGCCCTCTCGTCAAAGCGACATAAATCATGATAGAATGTGCCTGGTTATGCCCAAAAAACAGACCGCCTCATTAACAGCCGTTCGAGTCCGCTTTGCCCCGTCTCCAACGGGATTTTTGCACATTGGTGGTCTACGCACCGCACTCTATAATTATCTGTTTGCCAAAAAGGAGGGTGGCACCTTTATCCTGCGCATCGACGATACGGACCAAGCTCGAAGTGTCGAAGGCGCATTGGAACATATCCTCAAAACTCTTCAATGGGTTGGCCTCGAGTGGGATGAAGGACCACAGCTTGAGGGTGTAAAAGACAAGCTGATTGAGAAGGGAAAAAGCGGCCCATATATTCAATCCCAGCGTCTTGATCTCTATAGAACGCATGCCTTGCAATTGGTGGAACAGGGGAGCGCGTATTACTGCTTCTGCACGTCCAAACGGCTCGAGGGCATTCGAGCGGAACAAACCGCGCAAAAGGGGTTGCTCATGTATGACGGTTTTTGCAAAAATCTCACGCCGGATGAACGCAAAGAAAAACTCCACAGTGGGGCGCATTTTGTTATTCGGTTGAATGTCCCAAGTGAAGGAAAAACATCATTCAATGACATCATCCGCAACCACGTGGATTTTGAAAACGCTCTCATAGATGATCAAGTGCTTCTCAAATCAGATGGATTTCCGACCTATCATTTGGCCCACGTGGTGGACGATCATCTCATGCGCATCAGCCATGTCATTCGAGGAGAGGAATGGCTTCCCTCGACGCCAAAGCACATTCTTCTCTACCGGGCATTTGGATGGACGCCGCCGATCTTCGCGCACCTGCCGCTCCTGCTCAATCCAAATCGTTCAAAACTCTCCAAGCGGCAGGGCGATGTTGCCGTTGAGGATTATCGAAAGAAAGGATACTTACCCGAGGCGCTCGTGAATTTTGTGGCGCTCTTGGGCTGGAACCCGAGTGCCGATCAGGAAATTTACACCCTGGAGCACATGGCAAAAGTCTTTCGCCTTGAGGCGGTAAACGCGTCTCCCTCCGTGGTCAATTTTGAAAAGCTTGATTGGCTCAATGGCCGTTACCTTCGGGAGAAAAACTCGAGCGAACTTTTTGAAATTTGCCTGCCGTTTCTCGCGAGTGCCGGATTGATTGCCAAACGCGAGCATACATATACCATAGCGGCAACAGGGGAGAGAGTAACCCCTTCGTGGATTTCCAAAGTGATTACCCTCGAAAAAGAGCGCATGAAGCATGCCGATGAAATAGCGAGCCTTACGGAATTTTTCTTCGTTGACACTCCGCAATACGACTCTATGATTCTTTGCTGGAAAAAAATGACGAGCGAAGAAGCCGCACGCGCTCTCATGTATGTAGCCACGCTTCTTGAGCAACAGCCAGACGCATCATGGAACGCCCTCTTGATTGAGGAGACGCTCAAGCGTGCCATCGACGAAAATGGAATGAAAACAGGGGAGATTCTTTGGCCTTTGCGAGTTGCCCTCTCCGGGAGAGAGGCTTCTCCGTCACCATTTGACATCGCCGCGATCCTTGGAAAAGAAAAAACGCTGAAACGCATACGGTATGCGGTTTCCAAAATACAATCACAATAAATTCCTCAAAAAAGTCGCCCTCTCTGGAGGACTCGCCGCCGCGGCGTTCATTTTCGCTTTCTTTTTGTCTCTTCCTCTTTCCGCCCAAGAGACCGGTGGAGACACGGTCATGGATTTGAATGAAAAGCTCAAAAAAAATCGCGATAAAATCGAAGATCTTCAAAAAAAAGCTGAACTCTATCGCAAGCAGATTACGACCACCCAACGCAAGGTGGCAACGCTTGCAAACCAAATCGGCATCTTGGATGCTGGAATAAGCGAGACAGAAATTGACATCGAAACAAAAGGTCTTGAGATTGACCGGATAGAACTTGAGCTTGAGCTGATTATAGCGAAGATTTCCGAGGAAGACTCCCGTGTGGCCGAGAATAGAATACGCATCGCCGAGCTCCTGCGCCAGGTCAATCAATATGAGCGGCGCGGATACCTCGGAATCATTGTCGCGCAGGGTTCACTTTCCGAAATTTTTGACGCACTTCATCGCATCGAGATTCTCAACATGAACGTTTCTTCGCAACTCGTAATGATCAAACAAATCAGAAAATCGTTTGAGGATAATCAAGGACTCCTGTCTACGAAGCGCGCCGAGGCGCTCGAGGCAAAAAAATCCCTGGATGAGACCAGGCTTTCACTTGAAGAAGAGAAGAGCCTTAAAGATCGGATTTTGGGGGAAACCAAAGCAAGCGAGAGTGAATTTCAAACTATCCTCAAACAACTCCGAGGGGAAGAAGCCGCGCTTGATTCGACCATTGTTACAATTGAAAAAGAACTCCGCCAGCGGCTCAAACTCGACGATAAGGCCATCAGCGGAAAGATTACCTGGCCCATCAACCCCTCAAAAGGTATTTCAGCCTATTTTCATGACTCCGGATACCCATTTCGATATATCTTTGAGCACACCGGCATTGATATCAGGTCCGCCCAAGGTACACCCATAGGAGCCGCGGGCGGGGGATATGTAGCCAAGGTCTACAATGGCGGCATGGGGAATACGCCGAGCTATGTCATGGTTCTGCATGGCGACAATGTCTCTACTGTCTACATGCACCTATCATCCATCCAGGTAACCCAGGATACCTATGTCGCGGCAGGACAGATCATCGGAGCCGTGGGAGGTAAGCCAGGCACCCCGGGAGCCGGCAAATGGACAACCGGTCCGCACCTGCACTTTGAGGTGCGCAAAAACGGCGTACCGATGGATCCACTTGGATATTTGCCTTAACGGAATCATGTGTGAAGTAATAAAAAAGCCGCTCCCATGAGATGGTGCGGCGTTTTGGTCTTTTGGTCCATGCGACGATGCGGGTATCACTCCTCGACGATGATATCCAGTGTGACGCGGATCGTTTTTGGTTCCAGTCGCGTAATCTCCATCATCAAAACCGCGACCACCCTGGCGCCCGTGCTGATGCTCTGCACGTGACGCGTGATTCTTGCAAGGAACTTTTCATCGGAGCCCAAATCTTTCAAAGTGATGATCTTTGGGGGCTCCATGGCTTGGGTTGGAATCTCCACTGTCAGTCCAAAGACATTCACCTCGTAATCCAGCATCCCGACATGGAGAGTTGCTACCGTTTGCATCTTGTAGCGTTCCGTCCGTTGCATGATAAACCTCCTTTGTGGAATGTTCGTTTGAACGCAGGGTCAAAATGCACCGTACCATAAACGGTCAACGTTGTCAATATCTGGGGCTACGGGGCGGGTGCGGCATGTCGTATAGATTCAGTATTTTGTTTTCAGGTTTCCAGACAGTGTATGTGTCGCATAAGATACATTGTGCGACCCTACTATAAGGGAACTGAGTGGCCTTTTCTACGCAATCGCCTATTCTTGGCATCCTCTTTCCCCGGTCAAGGACGACCAAAACTTATTTCCATTTATAGTACACGCGCTCTCCGAATCGCAAATCAATATAATCGAGCTTCGAGATATCTTCTTTAATGACGCCTTTCAAAACCTGATCCAGTTTTGCCAACTGGATATCTGCCGCTTCGCGGTAATTAAAGACCACCTTATACCCATTCCCGGTTTCCACCTCGACGCTCTCCCCTTTTTGCGAGAACGCCCAAAACTTTCCCGTGATTTTTTTCGCTTTCGCCCCTTGCACGGATTTGAAAAAATTCAGCGCCTCGGGTGCGAGCGCGAGAGTCTGCCGCTCGGGAATATTCCCGTCCAGGCCATAGAACCTTACGAATCGCGCCAGCTCATCGGGGCTGGGGAACGCCGCGCTCAAAACGCGGCCGTCTCGATCGATATGAAAAGCGAGTCCCCTGGAAATATAGTAGCCGAAAAGCGGCCGCTCAATGCCATAGACGCGGAGCGTCCGCGAATTCCAATCTTTTACAACGCGCACCTGCGCCAAGGGGAACTCATCCTGCAGGAATCCCTCGAGAGCGCCCCTCCGAGTGAGAAAAAAATGATTACCGGGGAGGATCCCCGCCTTCCGATTGCCCAAATGCGACTGAAGAATCGACTTCACGCGCTCGACCTCAAACGCATAGTTCCCACCGATGACCACCGTCTGGATTTGCCAAAAATTTGAAAAAAGAAAAAGAGAAATACCAACACCAAAAAGTGCCAGAAAAGGCACCAGCCAAAGATGCCTCGAAAAACGGCGCGGTTCAACGCGAAACGGATTTTCGTATTTTTTTTCTTTCCTCCTTTTAAAAATCATTGATCCTCGTTACTCCTCGCTTCTTATCTCGCGCGTCATTCCTCTGCCGGCGTGGTGCCTGCGCGCGACTTTCACCCGCGCCATCTCCCTTTCAAGCATTGCCACCGCTGCTTGGTAACCCAGCTCATCCTTCTGCCGCTTCTCGGTCAAAAGGGCTCGGGCACGCTCACGAGCGGCTTCCACAGCCGCGAGCGTAAGCTCCTCTGCCCGCTCTGCCGTATCCGCAAGAACCATCAGTCGACTCCCCGGCTGTATCTCAATAAATCCGCCGGAAACTGCCATGAACAGCTCTTGCCCTTTTTTCTTAACCATAAGCGCGCCCGCCTTGAGCAGGGTGACCAGCGGCGTGTGATTTGGAAGTACGGTAATTTCGCCATCTTCCGTGGGAAGCGTCACGCTCTCCACCTCATCGCGGTAGACAACTCTTTCCGGTGTGACAATCTCAAACGAAATCATAATTTTTATTTTACCTCCTCGATGCCGCCCTTCATATAAAAAGCACTCTCTGGTTTGTCATCATGCGTGCCCTTGAGGATCTCCTGGAAGCCGCGAATGGTATCTTGGAGCGAAACGTATTTCCCCTGAAGGCCCGTGAAAGTTTCCGCGACGAAAAACGGTTGTGAGAGAAATTTTTGAATGCGGCGCGCGCGGGAGACGGTTATCTTATCCTCCTCGGAAAGTTCCTCCATTCCGAGAATGGCGATAATATCCTGTAAGTCCTTATACCGCTGGAGCACTTTTTGCACGGCTCTGGCTACCTCATAGTGTTCGCGGCCGATCATCTGCGGGTCAAGGATGGAGGATGTTGAATCCAGCGGATCCACTGCCGGATAAATACCAAGCTCCGAGAGAGCGCGGGACAACACCACCGTGG
This sequence comes from Patescibacteria group bacterium, assembly GCA_038064355.1. Taxonomy (GTDB): domain Bacteria; phylum Patescibacteriota; class Patescibacteriia; order GWA2-47-26; family GWA2-47-26; genus JBBTTG01. The sequence goes on along the minus strand of JBBTTG010000027.1, from coordinate 47,680 downwards.
AATCCAGGTGCCCGAAAGTCGTTGCCGGCGCGGGATCCGTAAGGTCGTCGGCGGGAACATACACCGCTTGGACGGAAGTGATTGATCCTTTCTTGGTCGAGGTGATGCGCTCTTGAAGCGTGCCCATCTCTTCGGCGAGTGTCGGTTGGTACCCCACGGCAGACGGGATGCGGCCAAGAAGCGCCGAGACCTCGGAACCCGCTTGCGTGAACCGGAAAATGTTATCAATAAACAGGAGTACGTCCTGGTTTTCCTCATCGCGAAAATATTCAGCAATCGCGAGTCCTGAAAGCGCCACGCGAGCACGCGCCCCCGGCGGTTCATTCATCTGCCCGAACACCATGGCAGTCTTATCAATCACGCCGGACTCTTTCATCTCAAGCCACAACTGATTTCCCTCTCTCGTACGTTCGCCGACGCCGGCAAAAACCGAGAAGCCTCCATGCACCGACGCAATGTTATGAATCAGCTCCATGACGATAACGGTTTTCCCAACGCCTGCTCCGCCAAAAAGTCCAATCTTCCCACCCTTGATGAATGGACAGATGAGATCGATCACTTTGATTCCCGTCTCAAAAATTTCGGTCTTGACCGACTGTTCGGAGAACGTCGGCGGCTGTCGATGAATGGGGTAGGTCTTCTCTGTTTTGAGCGCTCCTTTGCCATCAATCGTCTCTCCGACCACGTTGAAAATGCGCCCCAATGTTTCTCGTCCAACCGGCATCTGAATAGGCGCGCCCGTATCAACCACCTTTTCACCGCGGAAAAGGCCGTCGGTAGAGTCCATGGCAATGGCCCGCACGGTATGCGCACCAAGGTGTCTCTGCACCTCAAGCACGAGCTTTCCCCCTTTGCGTTCAATCTGCAGTGCCGACAAAATCGCGGGCACTGTTTTTTCAAATTCCACATCCACCACCGGACCGATGACTTGTTTGATAATACCTGTGTTCATAAAATATTTCATTCGAGGGCTGCTTTTCCAGCCGAAATTTCAGCGATTTCTCTGGTAATCGCGGCCTGCCGCGCTTGATTATAACTGAACGCCAAATCCCCTATCATCTCGGCGGCGGAATCCGTGGCGCTCTTCATGGCCATCATCCTCGCCGAATGCTCCGACGCGCTTGATTCAAAAAGCGCCTGATAAATTTGGGATTCAATCAACCTCGGCAACATCACATCAAGCACTCTCTGCGGGGAAGGTTCAAAGGAATATTCATAGCCCGCGGAGAGCCGCTTTTTCTCACTCTCCCCCGCCTCTTTGCGCGGAAGACTCTCCCCAACTTCCCCGAGCCCCGATATTCGGTTGAGCGGCAGAAGTTGGAGTACTCTTGGCGCTTGTTTGAGCGTGGAAATAAAATCCGTGTAAGCAAGCATCACGGCATCATATTTCCCGCTGATGAAATCCGCCGCCGCGAGTGACGCCACCGGTTGTATCTGGGAAATGGAGAGCGCTCCAGTGAATCCCGCGAAAGCCGCGGCCACCTGCCAGCCCATCCGCCGTGCGACGTCTTGCCCTTTTTTCCCGACGAGTATGAACTCGCAGTCAACCGCCTCTTTCGCGCGATCCTTGGCAAACACCGCCACTGCCTTCAGTATCTGGGCGTTGAACCCGCCGCAAAGACCGCGGTCGGACGTGATACAGATAATTCCAATCTTGCGCACCGCCGGTCGCCGAGAGAGGAGCGGATGATGAGCGATGTCCGTGACCTTCGCAAGATCAGAAACCATATTCCACGCGAGGGTGGAATAGGGCCTCGAAGCGAGCACTGACTGGATGGCGCGTCGCATTTTTGCGGCGGAGACGAGCTCCATCGCTTTGGTGATCTTTTTGGTGTTCTGAACGCTCTTGATGCGACTCTTGATGATGCGAGTGCTGACAGCCATACTACATTAGGCAATATATTGAAATTCCTCGAGTGCCGATTTTAATTCTTTTTCAATCTCCGCGGTGAGCCCGTCCTTCCGAGTAAGCGCGTCAAGCATATCCCTTCTGGAAGCGGAGAGAAATTTATGGAAACGGTCTTCCCAATCTTTGATTTTTTCAACCGGAACTTGATCCAAATAACCGTTGACTCCCGCGTAAAGACTCACGATCTGAAGCTCAACCGACATCGGCGCATACTGCAGTTGCTTTAACAGCTCCACCAGTCTTCGCCCCCGCTCAATTTGGGAACGCGTGACCGCATCAAGTTCGGAAGCAAACTGTGAGAAGGCCTCGAGTTCTCGAAATTGGGCCAAGTCAAGGCGCAGGCGTCCAGCCACTTTTTTCATGGCCTTGATCTGTGCCGCGCCGCCGACGCGAGACACCGAAAGTCCAACGTTGAGCGCCGGTCGGATACCGCGGTAGAAAAGATCCGTCTCAAGATAAATCTGGCCATCGGTAATGGATATGACATTGGTTGGGACATAAGCCGAAATATCGCCCGCCTGGGTCTCGATAATCGGCAACGCCGTCAATGATCCGCCGCCAAGCTCCTGCGACAGTTTTGCCGCGCGCTCGAGTAATCGCGAGTGGAGATAAAATACGTCTCCGGGATAAGCCTCGCGACCCGGCGGACGGCGCAATAACAATGAAATCTGGCGGTAGGCCCAGGCGTGTTTTGAAAGATCGTCAAAAACAACCAGCGCGTCTTTTCCTTGGCCCATAAAATATTCGCCGATTGTGCAACCGGTATACGGCGCGATATAACTCATGGCAGCCGATTCCGCGGCCCCGGCAATCACGACGATAGTATGCTCCATGGCACCGGCCTCTTCCAGCTTGGCGACAATCTTCGCGACCTTCGACTCTTTCTGCCCGATAGCCACATAGACGCAGATAACACCATTGCCTTTTTGATTGATAATGGTATCAATCGCGATCGCGGTTTTTCCGGTTTGCCGGTCGCCGATAATAAGCTCGCGTTGTCCGCGCCCGACGGGGATCATGGCATCAATGGCTTTTATACCCGTCTGAAGCGGCGTATTCACCGGTTCTCTGGCAATCACGCGCGGAGCGATTTTTTCAAGCGGATAGGAAGCTTTGAACTTAAAAGCACCCCGCCCATCAACCGGCTCTCCGAGCGCGTCCACCACGCGGCCCACCATTTCATCCCCCACCGGTACCGAAAGCACGCGTCCGGTGCTTTTGACTACATCCCCTTCTTTGATATGCGCGGCGTTGCCCAAGATGATGGCACCAACGGCATCCTCTTCCAAATTCAAAGCGACGCCCAAGGTGCCGCCAGGAAATTCGAGCATCTCAAGGGATTGAGCCTCGGAGAGACCAGAGATACGGGCAATGCCATCCCCAACCTCAAGCACCGTACCAACCTTCTCCACCTTGGCTTCGGCTTTAAAACCGTCGATCTGTTTTTTAAGTTCGTCAATGATAAAATCTTTCGTGACGTTCATACATTCAAAGTCATTTCTAAATCTCGCAGACGCCGAGCAAGGCTTGCGTCAACGCGCGCATCCCCCCATTGAATTACCGCCCCGCCCAAAAGCTCCGGCTCAAGAGTCTCTTTGATCGACACCTTTCCGTATGACGAAAAAAATTCCTTGAGCTCCCGGGTCAACTTCGGAATCGGGCGCGCACTCTTTATCGCGATCTCAATGCCGCCCTCGGCGGTATGATAAGCGTCGCTAAACGCGTCAAGTAGAGCCGGCGCGAGTTTAAGGGCTCGCGCGCGAACCAGAAGCAATACAAACCCTTTCAGCGCCTTTTTGGCCTCTGCTTCCTGCAGGTCCTTGGTGAATTCATAGAGTGCCCTCCCCCACTCTTTCGCAGTCAATCGCTTCATAGCGCCTAGGCTCGTCCCACCTTCCGCAATGCAGACTTCACGATTGAGGCATCTATATTCTCATCCATAACATCCCCAAGAATGTGCTGTGTTGCACTCACAATAAGACCGGTTACCTCTCGGCGCACATCTTTCAGGATGACCTCTTTGTGCATCTCAAGCTGAACCTTGCCGGACTCCACGATACGCTCCGCCTCGCGACGCGCATCATCGACCATCTTCTTACGCAAAACTTCGGCCTCTTTCGCGGCCTTCTCCGAGATCACCTGCACTTCCTTGCGTGCTTCGGCTATGAGCTGAATGCGCGCCTCATCCGCCTCCCTTGCCTGCACCTCTATGCGTTTGGCCTCGGAAAGACTTTTCTCAATACGCGCGGTCCGTTCCTCAAGATGCGAAAGCACCGGACGGTATAAAAATCTATACAGCACGCCAAGCAAAATAAGAAAATTGACTATCTGTGCTACAAGGAGCCGCCAATCGATCCCAAGTTGCCCAAGTAATTCCATAGGGAGGTGCCGGATTCACACGCGGGAAGCCCCGCGGGGAATACCGGCAAGCGTTTACGGATTAAACAAATTTAATGATCAAAGCGACGACGAGCGCGTAAATGGCGATAGCCTCGGTAAAGGCAGTGGCCAAAATCATCGCCGTCTGAATCTTTGGCGCGGCTTCGGGATTGCGGCCAATCGCCTCCATCGCTTTTCCGGCGAGATTTCCGATCGCTAAAGCCGGCGCCAACGCACCGATGGCAATTGCCCCGGCGGCGGCCAATGATTTTATCGCTTCCAAGTTAGAGAGAATTCCTTGTCCAACTTCTTGTTCCGGCATAAATTCAAGTTATTACCTTATTGAGTTATTCAGTTTTTAATTCCATCCAATGAGCACCTCAGCTCACACTATCAACCCGTCATCGCGCGCTACTCGCGTGAACCGCGCGCTCATCATGCTCCTCATGCTCTTCGTGTCCTGTCACCGCAATTTTCATAAACACCAGTGTTAACATCGAAAACACCACCGCTTGGACCAGCCCGACAAAAATTTCGAGGAACAAAAACGGAAGGGGTACCACATATGGTACCAAAAATAGCATAACCGTCAATAGGACTTCTCCTGCAAAGATATTACCGAACAATCGGAATGAAAACGAAATGACCCGGGCGACCTCGCCAATGAGTTCCAGCACCCCGACAAACGTCCCGATGAAATAGGGAGATTTCCAGGGCGGCACCAGAAACTTGCCAGCATATCGGAAAACTCCGAGCGCGGCAATGCCAAAAAATTGAGTGGCGAGGACGGAAATCAGCCCAAGAGCCAGGGTGACATTGAGATCCGCCGAAGAAGATCGCAAAAAGGGTATCAGTATTCTGCGCCCTTCATGTTCACCCCAAACACCAACGGTTCCAAGCCCCGGCATCACTTCCACCAGATTCGAGAAGAGCACAAAGAGAAAAATCGTCGCGACCACTGGAAAAAATTTCAACGACCATTTCCGCCCGCCGGTGATCGGATCCATAAACTTGAGCATAGCCTCGAAGATGGCCTCAATCGCGTTATGGAAACCGCGCGGAACGTCTGCTATTTCACGCCGTACCAGCCAGGCAATACTAAAAAGCGCCATCGTGATCCCCAAGGCCACCGCGAGGGTGTTCGTGAATGGAAATGTCCCGATGTGGAAGATGGGTTCGGCGGCAAGTGAAATGTTCATAGCGGTTTCTCATCTTTCAGGATGCCTAAAGTCTTTCGGTACACGGCAAAAGCCGTCACTACAAGCGCCACAAAAATACCGGCCAAGAGAAACCAAGGAGATGTCGCAAAGCGCCGATCTATACTCCTGCCGATAAGTCCAAAAATGACTATCGGAACCGCGATAAGATATCCTAATTCCCAGGCAAGCCCGAGGGCACCCCACAAGCTCTCCCGCTTTTCCATGGTTTTCTTTTTTTCCAGTGTTGGGGTATCCATATTGATATGCAAAATTTACTCATCCTATCATCCGTTGAAAAACCCGTCAATAGATTTCATCCTCCGCGGCGCTGTATTCTTATTTTTCCGTCACGAGATCCAGATAGAGCGATTCAATCTGATCGACAATTTTTTCCCACTCGAATTTTTGACGAATAAAATCCATCGCCTTCTTGCCGCGTTCCCGAGTAATCTCCGGGTGATTGATAAGTGAGGTCATTTTTTCCTGTAAATCCTCAACATTCCCGGAAGCAAAAGCAATCCCCGAGTGATCTCTCGCCTCAAGGTTCTCGGGTATGTCGGACATGAGTACGCACTTCCCGAAGCTCATCGCCTCAAGAATCGTAATCGCAAGTCCCTCGGCCTCGGAAGGATGCACATAAAAAAGAGAATGCGCGTAGAGTTGATTTAATGCTTCTCCCGTCTGATACCCCGTAAATATAATGCGATGATCCTCCGCGGCGAGATTCTTGAGATAAAATTCATAATCAGAGGTATAGCTCGGAGCTCCAACGATCACGAGCTTCATCTCTCCTTTGATCGTATCCGGAATCCGTTTAAAGGCCTCCACGAGATAATGTAGCCCCTTGTGCCGGATAAGTCGCGCCACGGCAATGATATATTTCCCAGGTTCAAGTCCCCAGCGCGCCAGCTCGCCGCTTCCCGAAACCGGAACAATAGACACTCCGTTGGGAATATAGGCAACCTCTTTTCCAAATCGCTCTCGGCAGTATTTTTGAATGGATTCTGAAACGGCAATCGTCGCATGCGGAAAATGCGTCGCCGCCCACTCCCCGAAAGAAAGATAGGTGCGCGCAAACGCCCCCCATTTTTTATGAAACCGATCGATGGAATGAAAAGTTGAAACGATCTTTGCCCGCCGAGCAAAAAGTCGTGGCAAAAAAGCGAGTGTTGATGGCCCGACGCTGTGATAATGAATAATATCCGCCCCGGAACCTACCACATGCACGCTGGAAAACAGGGTATGACTCCACGCATCGAGGTGTTTGGTGGGAACAGACGGCAAACGACGAAGGCGCACCCCGCGCCAGATATCATCGGAGGTTGCCACATAGCGCGGTCGGACATACACCGTCACATCATGCCCCCGCTCGGCAAGCCGTGTCGAGAGCTCCTCCACATGACGCTCCACGCCGCCGTCCCGATAAAATGGAACGGCTTTCTGTCCAATCATGGCAATCCGCAATTTTTTCATACCCGTTATAACATCTCCTGATGCTTATTCACAGCACTGCTTCATGCGCTCCTCGAATTCACGCTTCGCCCGACTCCACTCAATGGATTTCTGATCTTGCGCCGCGGATGATGAAGCAACCGCGACGGAGGGCTTTCGAGAAAAGGAAAAAACGAACAATCCAAGGAGTACCCCGAGAAGCGCCGCTACACCGGTCATCACCCATCGCTCATTCAAGAGCGCCCAGCAAAATGCCATGCCAAACGTAATGATAAGCCAGCGAAAAAACCAGAAGTGCGTCCAGCCATGTTTTTCAAACGTTTTCTGCATCGCGTACATCAGTCCAACTACGCTACCGCCCATGAGCAGTGCCAGCACTAAGGGGTCTACGCTCCTGCCTGAAAGATAGGCATATAAAAACCCCGCCCACGTGAGCGATACCGCGGCGCAAATGGCGCAGACGTGTGCGCGAAATATAACCCAAAAAATACGCGAGAGCGCGAAGAAAAAATACAGGAACGTGATAGCGGCCAGTGCAAGGAGCAATGTGGTCATAGCGAAAAATTACGCCGTGCCGCGCACAATTTCAAACACAATCCAAAGCCCAAGCAAGAGCATGAGGAGTCCGCCCGAAACACGCATGGTTTTGGTATGCTTCTTAAAAGTTTTTTGGATGGCCTCCGCCCGCACTCCAAACAGCGCCAATCCCAAGATGCCAAGAAGCGGCGCGACAAAAATCAAGTTATAGATCGCGAGGTAGCTATACCCCAGCCATCGGTCGGTACTATTGGAGAGTAAAGAAAGAATACCCAGATACACCGCGCCGGTGCAGGGCAGCTCGACTGCGGATACAAGAAATCCGGCAATAAGCACACCCGTCACACTCCCCTTGGTAAGCCAATGAGTCAACAAACCCTTGGCGCGTTCAGGGATCCGCAAAAAGGTGCTCCCGGGAGCAAAAATCTCCTTCAATGAGATAAATGCGGTTCCCAGGAGAATTGCCGCGGCAATCCCCTTTATGAAAACTGCAATATTCAAAATTCCGATAACGTGCAGAATACCGAGTCCGGCCAAAAGATAGGTAACATACACCGAAAGAATATAGAGAAAGCCAAGCAACGCAAGTTTTTTCCGCGATCCGTGGACAGAGAGCAAAAATCCGATTAAAAGAAGAAGGACACCGATTGCGCACGGATTAATCGAGTCTACCAGTGCCGCACTTAAGATAAGCGGGAGGGATATCTTTCCCTGCGCGACGCCGTCTACGGTCGACCGCTCCGCTTCCCGCGGCTTCTGTCCTCCGACATCCGCATCAAGCCCTCCTTTGAGCAGACATGTATTTTCCCCGCAGTAGTTAATAATACTCTCAAGACGACCCTTCACCTCATCCTCTCCGATAAGAATCGTATCGCCGATCGCGATGGTCGGTGTGCCACCTTGCTCCGTCGGAACTCCGTAGGTGGAAAGAAATTTAGAAAAGAGAACGCGCGCGCGTTGACTGATCCGCACTTCATACCGCCGAAATTCTACCGAATCCCCATATTTCTTCTCGATATCCTTGAGGAGCGGCTTGATCGCCCTACAATGACTACAGGTATCGGAATAAAAATAAACGATATTTGTCTTTGGCAAGGGCGTTGTGCTGACTGCCGCGGACGTAGCATCCACAGTGCTTTCCTGCGCCTGTATCGGCCGAGCCACTGCAAAAACCACGCATAATGCGAAAAAAATGACCCACCGTTGAATACGCTTGAATGTATACATAGTACTTTAATCGTAGCAAAAAATGCGCTTTCTGGCAAACTTAGCGATCCTGCGCCAGCTCACTCTTTACCGCCTCCCAATATTCTGGATACCCCTGCGCGCGCAACCAATACCACCACTCGGCGCCCCAAGTATAGATGGTGTCAAAACCCGTGCGGCGGGCAAAATCAAACGTCTCCCGAAGATATGACGGGGTAAGGTTGTCCATCTGCTCGCCGACGGGTTGGAAGGGTATCCCCCGCGGCGACCAAATTTCAAGCTGAAGCTCGGTGATAAAAAATGCCTTTTCCCCGGGCACGAGCGCGTTGATGAGCCGCGCCTTATGAGTGTAGTAGGACGGAGGAAAACGGTAATCGGAATATCCGGACCATCGGCTCCACACGCGGCGATAGAGACTGAGCCCAACCTCATCCGCCGCAAATGCCGACTTGAGCCATGTGGAAAGCTCACCTGATTCCGTCATGAGCACCGGACGGCTTTGATCGGCCTCGCGCACCAGCTCCACCTTGCGACGAGCGAGCGCGTCGCCCATGCGCGGACAATCGCCAAACCATTCAATAAACGCTTCGTTCTCCATCTGCCATCGCTTGATGGCCGTGGATTGTTTGAAATGCGTAACCACGACGCGCATCATATCAAGCTGGGCTTCCTCAAAAGCTTTTTGCGGAAGTTGCATCGCCCACTCGGGCGCGCGGCACTCCGGCCAGCGAGGGAGCTTGAAACCCACCGCCGGAAGAATTTCCACACTACGCTTTTCCGCCTGCGCCACCATCCAATCATAGTCATCAAAATGAAATTGCCCGCGCTCTGGTTCCACCTCATCCCAATTGATACCGATCCGGATCGCGCGCATCCCCAGATCATCCAGAATGGCAAGATACGTTTTTCGCCAATCGAGCCCAAGATATTCCGCGTAGGATTTTGTAAAGGTTGTCCCCCAGGTGATATGCTCCGCTGGCGCCACGCGTACCGGAATAAAAAGATAAGCCGCGATGGCGGCTACCAGAGTGCCCACTGCAAGTATAGAGCACCACAAAAGACGATACCTGTTCCGTTTTTTGCGCATAGCTATATATTTTGAATTACGAAACTCATTTTACCCCCCTTTCCCTTGAGGGGAGAGGGTTGGGGTGAGGGTGGAAAACTCGAGGGAGGGGAAATGAGAGGGTTTCGTAATTCAAGGTATATATGATAGGACTTACGCGTTTGACCAAGGTCGAGGCAAAAGGCGAGGATGTTGCGAGGCGTAGTAGAGCTACGGCGAGCAAGAGCAGAGCCTTTTAACGAAGAGATTGGTCAAACCCCTGTGGCTTCCGCCATGGGAAGTTCCACAATTACAGGACTCCCGGGCGGAAGCGCGTAAGTCCTATATGAAACGCATTCAGAACTGCGAGGCGAGCTGATACATGGGAAGGATAATAGCCGATACGATAACACCCACGGCCGCGCCGATGACAATCATAATGAGAGGCTCAATGACGGCGACGAGATTTCCAACCGAATTATCCACCTCGCGCGCGTAAAACAACGTCAGTTTGCCCAAAATCTCTTTCAGTCGCCCCGTTTCTTCTCCAACAGAAAGCATCTGATGAATCATATTCGGCACGAGCGCGCTCTTCGACAAGACGCTCGTCATGGAATTTCCGTCCTCCACTTCCTTGACGGTGGCAAGAAGTAAATCGCGATACGCCGCATTCCCCACCACGTCTGCGGCCACCCGCAGACTCCCAACCACATCCACGCCGCCGGCCATCAGGGTCTCCATGCTTCGGGTAAAACGCACCAAATAAATTTTCTGCAGGATGCCGCCCACGAGCGGCAGGCGCACCTTGACTTGATCCCAACCGGAACGAAACTCGTGGGAACGCGCCAGAAGAGAACGAAAGGCGACCAAAGAACCAAGCATTAAGAGAATGACAAGGAGCCAATACTTTTGCATGAACCCCGAGGTTCCAATCAAGAGACGCGTCGTCCAGGGAAGCGCCGCCCCCGATTCCTGGAGCACCCCGGTCAGTTGAGGAATGACAAACACCATCATCACAATACCCACGGCAAACATACCCACGATGATAAAAGCCGGATAGATCATGGCACCTCGGATCTTGGAGATAAGATCGTAATCTTTTTCTTTTTGATCGGCAAGGTAGTTCAGTACTTCATCCAGCCGGCCGGAAGTCTCTCCGGAGCGCACCATGTTGATGAAAAAATCGTCGAAAGGGGTCGGATACCTTGAAAGGGCTGTCGAGAGTTTTGTGCCCGATTCCACGTCATCAGCCACCGCCGTCAGAATAGTCTGAAACCGCCGATGCGTGGTTTGGCGAGAGGCGGTGCGCAATGACTGGACGAGCGGCACTTTGGCGCCGATGAGCACGGAAAGCTGTCTGGCGAATACGACAAAATCACGGACGCTAATATGTTCCAAAAACTCCAAAGAGAATCCCTTCCCTTTTTCCTCTTCAATTTCTATCACCTCCATGCCGCGATCCCGAAGAATACCGGCTGCCACATCTTCGGTTGGTGCTTCAATAATCCCCTTTTGGATTTCTCCATCCTTGGCGCGCGCGTGGTAATGGTATGAAGACATAGAGTTACTTTCCTTTTGCCGCCGCGAGCACACGTTTGACCTTATCCACGGTCTCATGCGGCAAAAAATGCGCCTTGATGAGGTAGTCCGAAGCGCCCAATTTCAAACCGCGCTCCACGTCTTCGCGTTGACCGAGATTGGTAAGAAGCAATACGGGAACAGAGTGAGTCGCGGCATTTCTTTTTATCCCCTCAAGCACTTCAAAACCATCTTTCTTCGGCAAAAGCACATCAAGCAGTATGGCGTCGGGTATTTCTTTCTCTGCCATCTTTAACCCCGCCTCGCCGTCGGTGACCAAGGTGACCGCAAAACCCGCGCTCTCAAATTTCGAAGCGTAAATACCCGCTAAAAAAGTATCATCTTCCACGATAAGAATCCGCGGTTTTTTTTGAGACGACTGTTTTTTTGATCGTGTAATTTTTGGCATACAAAAGGGTTATTCCTCCGAAACACGGAGCACTTCTTCAACTGTTGTGAAACCTTGGAGCGCCTTGATCAGAGTATCTTGCCGCAGAGTAATCATCTCCTGCGCCTCCGCCTCTTTCCTCGCCTGCGCCAATTCAAAACCCGCGGCAATGACGCGTGAAAGCTCCCTGGTTACCTGCAAAATTTCAGCCACGGCAACGCGGCCGCGATATCCGCTCCCGCCACAGCGCGGGCACCCTTTTCCTTTATAAAAAATCGGCACGCTCCCCGCTTGATGGATCTCCGGAAGATATCGCACGGGAATCATCTCGATCTCTTTCTTCGCCTCCGCGAGCACCTTTTCGGGAATCTCAGCCGGTGCTTTGCAGTCTGAACAAATCTTGCGCGCGAGCCGTTGGGCGATGGCGACATTCAAAGTGGCCGCGAGCAAAAACGGTTCAACCCCCATATCGAGCAAGCGCGGAACCACACCCAACGCATCATTGGTATGCACCGTGGACAAAATCAAATGGCCGGTAAGTGCCGCGTGAATCGCCAAGGTTGCCGTTTCACTGTCACGGATTTCCCCCACCATGATGATATTCGGATCCTGCCGAAGAAGCGCCCGCAAGCCGGCCGCAAAGGTAAAGCCGACCTCCTGGTGTATCTGGGATTGATTCACTCCCTTGATGAAATATTCCACCGGATCTTCGAGCGTGGAGATATTCACCCCATCCGCGTTGATCATGTTTAAGACCGTATAGAGCGTCGTGGATTTTCCGGAACCCGTAGGCCCGGAAATAAGAATCAGCCCATGCGGCCGCTTGATATTTTTTCCGATGACAGAGACATGTTCTGGATGAAAACCCAACTGTTCAAGGGTTGGTACCCCCAGGGATGCATCCAAGATTCTCATCACTACTTTCTCCTGCCCTTCGCGCAACGGAAGTACCGAAATACGAAAATCAATATCCTTGCCGCCAAAAGTCTCGCTGATGCGCCCATCCTGCGGGATGCGGGTCTCATCGATACGAAGATTCGCCAAAACTTTGATGCGTGCCACCACGGCGGAATGAAGCGTCGCTGGGAGCGTCAGAGCCGTGCGGAGAACGCCGTCAACGCGGTAGCGCACCCTGGATTCATTGATCGCCGGCTCGATATGGATATCAGAAGCCTTTCCCTCAAACGCGTGCCGCATGATCACGGCCACAATGCGTGAGACCGGGGCGCCCTTAATCACCTCTTCCAAAGAGACGCCCTCCTCCATCTCCCCTTTTTCCTCGGGTGCCAGTTTTTCTTTGGCGGCCTCAAGCACCTCGGCCACTTCCCGCCGCAGGAGCTCATATTTTTGATAAGCGGAGCGAAAACCGGTGGCCGATGAGACAAAATACTTGACGCTCAACCCCTCCTCCCCGGCCAAAAACTCCACGGCCTGCATAGCCTGATAATTCCGCGGATCGATCAGCGCCACTTTGAGCGTGCTCCGATCTTTTCCAAAAGCAATCGCCTGATAATTGAGAGCGACGTTCTGGGGAATGAGATTGAGCACCTTGGGATCAATCTCCTGAAGCGTAAGATCAATGGAAGAAATTCCGGCAAGGCGCGCCTTCGCTTGCGCGAGCGCCTCTTCCGAAATGCCGCCTTCTTTCAGCAAAAAATCATCCACGGTTTTTTTCGCGGACTTCCCCTCCTCGTATTCTTTGGCTTTCCCCTCATCAATTTTTCCTTCCTTCGCAAAAAAAGCCAGAAGTTCGTTTTGCAAAACCGTCTTCATACTCTGTTTGATGCTATCTGCTAAAGGGCTTCTCATTACCTCGCGGCTCAGGACGAAGCTCCGCCCGCAGACGCTCAAGTCCCATAAAAACGGGGTTCTGGAAAAAATCCGCGTCGATCGACGCCGGTGAACGCGCGCCATCGGCCAGCCAGTACGACTTGGCATTCACCGCGTAATTTCCCGTGCCGGCGGAGAAACTCACCGAGGTAACATCCATGAGTCGCGCCGTCTTTTGGAGCGATCCCAAAAATTTTACAAACGCCGCGTAATCGCCGCCCGCCACCCCGAGCGACAGTTTCAAAACCCTCAACTGCGGCATGGGAGACTCCTTTTCCGAAGCTTCCGCGATTTCAAGGTTCCTTAAGATAAAACCGAATTCCGCCGCGCGGTCTTCCAGTATCTGAAGAAGCCCTTCGGTATCCTTGGTGATGGGAATCATTTCTTCTGTTTTTACCGCCGTTTCCGGCGGAAGCGTGGCAAGCAACGCCGAAGCTGTCCGCAGGCGATCGGCTTGCGTCATTCGTTCATCAAGTAGTTGCCCCGCGCGATTAAAATCCCCTTTCACGGCAACCAGCACCTCGCGGGCCGGCGCGATCAGCAGGAAATAGATGATGGCCGCGGGAATGGCCGCGGAGGCGACCGCCATCGCCGGAAAATATTTTTTTGAAAGCGTTATGGGTGCCCTCATATGCGGGGATTAGGGTTTTAAAAGACTCTCATCGACGGAAAACGCCATGGTAAAATCCACACCGGTCATCTGCCCCTGCGGTCCCACGCGCGCGGCAAGCCCCGAAACACGCAAATCGCGAACCATGGAGGATAATTGGAAAGACACCATCTGCCGCGAAATCGTTTCGTAATCTTTCGCTGTACCAGCCATGGTTATCCCTTTCCCATCGCCAGAGAATGTTCCAAACTTCACATCCGGCAAGGTGAACTCTTCGATAAAGGTGAAAAGCTTGGTCCATTGAGGATGTTTCAGAAATAAAATTTTTGCCGGCACTACCACGCGGGCAAGCTTCTGAACCGCGTCCACCTCGCTTTTCTTCTGATTGAGCCCTTCGAGCACGCGCCCTGCCTGCGCTTCAATGGTGGCAGTTTGATTTTTATACGATCGCACCTGTACGAAGAAATACACCCAGACTGCGCCAAAAATAACAATCCCGAGCGAAGCCGCAATGGCAAACAAGCCTTTGTGATAGGTGGTAATACCGGATTCGGTGGGTTTTTCGGGCGGCAAGAAACTGACTCCGATAGTCCCGTCTTTTTTTGAAAATAATTTTTTTGATGGCATAGGTTACATTCGAGTATCAAATTTCTCGCATCGCGAGTCCCAAAGCGACCGAAAACCGCGCGCCGATGGACTGTAAAACCGGTTTCAATTCTTCGGGATACTGCAAACGCGCCCAGGGGTCGCCCTGAAACGTCCGGAGATTGAAAAATTCCGTAAAGTGTTCCGAAAGTTTCGGAAGCGCCGAACTCCCGCCGGTCAATATAATCTTCTCGAGCGGACGTGTTCCGCCGTTGCGCGTACGATACACGTCAAAACTGTATTTTATCTCGTTGAGCAAGGGCGTTATAACCCCTTTGATAAGATCCGGAAGTGATTGAAGCGCCGAAAGCTCGGAAATATTGCGCTTTACCTCCTCGGCGCGCTCCACGGGCATCTTGAGCACGTCGGCTATGCGATCCGTAAAATTCTTGCCTCCGATCTCAATACTGCGAGAAAGGAAAGGAACCCCGCGATCCACAAACACGATATTGCTCTTGCGGGCGCCGATGTCCACAATGGCGACAAGAGAGAGGTCATTGCCGACCAGCGACCGGATAAACGCGAAACTCTCCGTCTCAAGCGCGCCAAGCGTAAATCCCGCTTTTTTAAAAACCTCGATGTATTTCTGTACCAACGCTTTGGGCGCGCCGGTTAAAAGCACTTCTACCATTTTCTCTTTTTTTTCTGCGCCCTTCTCTTCCTTCCCCTTGGCGAGCACGCTCACCGGAGGAAGAATCTTCCAGTCCAAAATAACCTCCTCAAGGGGCAGGGGGATCAGCTTCTTTGCCTCCCACTGCACCGCCGCCTCAAGCTCTTTTCCTTTTGAAACCGCCACGGGAAGATTGATGACGGAACTGAAAACCGACGCGATAGGCAAAGCCGTCGACGCCCTTCCGCCGGTAATATGCGCGCGGTCGCAGATCTTGCGGATGAGCGCGGCTGTTCCATCAATATCGGCAAGCCAGTCATTTCCCATTTCCCCCACTGACCGCTCGGTAAATCCGTAGGTAACCAGCCTCACTCCTTTTTTTTCCCGAGCAAGACTGGCCGCCTTGATACCGCCGGCCCCAAGATCAATGCCGATAGAATCCCTTGTTTTTGCCATGACCATATAAAAATTTCCTGTGGATAACTCTATTATATCATACCGCGTTGAGTACAGCTATTTGCGAAACCGTTGCAAAATTCCCAAACATTCTCTTCGTCATCCCCGCCCCCGTTTTCACGAGGGCATGCTCTCACGGGGATGCACGGGGATGACGGATTTCCAGCGGCCGCACCTCGGGCTCCCTTCTCTGTACCCTCCCGGTGTATTCTCGCGGGGAGAGAATCGCTCGACTTCCCCCTTTCATTCCTTCTCTCTTCCTATCGCCTTCCCCCTTTGGAAAAGGGGGATTGAGGGGGATTTTCCCCAACCTTTTGTATAATAAATCCCTCGGCCTTTGGCCTCTCCCTTTTACAAAGGGAGAGGGAATCCAGTCTTGGTTAGCGGTCGGGTTGCTATATCCATTAACCTGGATTCCCGTTTTCACGGGGATGACGGAAGAGAATGTTTGGGAATTTTGCAACGGTCTCATTTACCACCCTCTCTTATCTTGGCACCGCCTTGGTAACAATCGGCAGAGACTTTACCACATCTCCCATCCCCGGCGGAGGATTCATTACCGCGCGTCCGTCATACGTGATAATTTCAGAGCCCTCTTGTTGACTAGCCGAAACGCGTCCAAATTCAAACGTCTGCGCCGCCATGAGGCCTGATACTTGCAACACCTCATTGGAAACCCCGGTACTAATATTACCCTCCGCCAGCCAGGCACCGACGATCTTCGTCACGGTTCCTTTAATACTGATATTCCCACCATTCCCATTGGCGTCTTTCACAACAATGATACCCACCGACGCAAGCTCCCGCGTGCCAGTATCGAGCGGAGTGGTGTACAGCATATTTGCTTTCACGGTCAAATTTCCTTCGATAAGAATAAGCCCATTCCCTCGAGTGCCCTCCGATCCATTTCCAAACTTTACACCTACAACAGAGTCCACCTCCGCATCGCCCTGAAACAAATGAACCTTCCCGTCGAGCGCACCGGTAAACATTCCCTCGTCGATCACGATCGTGCCTCCGTCCAGCAGCGGCCCATGGGACACGACGTCTCCGTATTTCCCGGCCTTGAGACCCTTGATATCCACACGCCCAAGCACCCCTTGGGACACGGAGACCAGCGATTTATCGGCCATACGGATATTTTTAATCTCTCCGACATCATGGCGCAAGCACACGGAGCCGCTCGTAACATTCTCAATCGCACCTTTGGCCAGCACGCAAAACGTCGCATTGAATTTGCCGACCGGCGGCGGCGCCGAGGCACGGATGGATCCGGAAGCGTATATATCTCCCGCCCGAGTTTCCAACCAGGGAAGAATCTTGAGGCATTGTTCTCCAGGGGTGCAATCATTATCGCTCCAGCAAAGTTTTCCATTACCTCCACATAAACCCAACGTATTCGATACACACTGTTCTGGGCTTCCACCACAGTTTTCCTCCGTCACACACGCCTGCCATGGATTATTTTGACAGATTTTCCCCTCCACGCACGACCCGGTAGCACCTTCAATTTCCGGACAGTCCTCATCACTAACACACAAGTCTTGAGTTCCCTTGCAAACCTTCTTCTCCGCAATCAAATCCTGCTCGCATAAATCTCCGATACCGTTCGCGTTTGCGTCTTCCTGATCCGGATTGTAGGACGGCAAGGGGCTTCCATCGGCATCAAGCAATCCAGGCGGACAGTTATCACAGGTGAGAGGGAGAGCGCCATACATATCCGTAAACGTGCGCTCGGGAGACCCGTCGCCGTCAAAATCCGCCTTGTCGCAGGGTGGCGCGGTATCTCCGCCAGGGCAAACATAAAACACCGCCCCGGGCGTGGCCACCGTGTCGTTTTGCTGATCGGAAACCGTGACCGTAATCCGATATTCCCCCCGAGAGGCCGGCGCCGAAAAATTTCCACGGCAGGTGATTTCACTGGCGCCGGCGTTTTCTTTGATCACCATACCCGCCGCGGGCGATCCGTCAAGCGACAGCGCGCAATCGCCGAAAATCGTCCCCGCGGGCCCTTGAAAATGCGCGCCGCTCCAACCCACTGAATCACCCGGCGCGTAAAACGGACTCGGTTTGTCGAAAGACACCCGCGTACCGGCTTTGACGATCGGGGTGATATTCAGATTAATCTGGCGCGCGGGAACGGGGCCGTAATTTCCCTGATTGCCAGACCCGTCCTCGGCGGAGGCGCGGAGAAAATACTCCGGCACATCATAAATCTGGTTTGCCGCGTGCAAACGGCAGGTGGAAGACGAAGGTTTCTGACAAGTGACATCACTCGCGGTATCGCAAGTTTCCGTACTCCCCATCCAAAAATCACATCCACAGACCGCCTCATCTCCAGCCGGAACCGCGCGCGCCTGAAGCGTCCCACCGTAGGGAATTTTGACCTCGCCGGTCGTGCTCAACACGCCCGCCACTTCAATCTCCGCAATCGTCGGCTTGATATTTTCATACAACGCCGTTGTCCAAAAAAGCTCCCCGCTCTCAAGCTCGCCGCCTCCGACGCCCGCGCGCTCCACGTCAATGACTACTGGATAGTTATGCACAGTGCCGGCGATTTCTCCATCGGGAAGCGGACAACTGATGATTACATCAAAAGCGTTGATGTTGCCGACCGGTTTATTGATAAGCTGGAGTACGTTTCCATCCGCGTCGGCTATGAGAGTAAAATTCGTTTCATCAGAGCTTGTGAGCGCACAGGATCGGCTGTCATAAGGAAAATACTGCGCATCATTATTCGCATTACCAATCGTCGCCGTAACCGATGAATAGGTCGCGGAACCGACCAACCGGATTTGATGATTGTCTCCCGGATCTCCCTGATACAATCGCCGCGTTTGCGCCCCGCGCACCGTGCCCCCCGAAACAAAAAGCGCGCCCGGCGGGTATTCCGGATCCCATACGCTGTCCGGCTGACAACTGACGATGGAAAACGCCGCCGCGCATTCACCCTCACACTGGGTATCCAGACAATCAATCTCTCCATTCGCGTCGTTATCAAACCCGTCCGCACAACGACTCTCCAATGCTTGGCAGGTACCATGCCCCGCACACCCCGCATCGGCGCAGTCCACGGCGCCATCGGCGTCGTTGTCAAAACCATCGGCGCAAGCGGCCTCGTTATTCTCGGCGCCACACTGCGCTCCCCCGTTTAGCTGTCCAAGTTTCCCCTCACAATCCGTATCCGCGCAATCTTTGGCACCATTATCATCAAAATCATTATCCAAACCGTCGGCGCAGGCGTCATATTTCCAAAATTCCTGCGCGGGGCACACGCCGCAATTGTCAAATTGCCGTCGGCAATCATTGTCAGAGCAATTGGCTGGACCATCTCCATCATCGTCTATTCCACCCGTAAGTGTCACGAGGTATCCGGGAGGATTGGCGCAAAAATTATGGCTATAGAGCACAAACTCACTTGAAACGCAGGTGTTATACGGAGCATCCGGATTCTCTACCCCCACGCAATCCGCGTCAGAGCAATCTATCCCCGCATCGGTATCTGAATTCACAACATACTGCGCGCCATTCCAGATATAGGCATCCAGATCATTATCCACGCCGTCGAAACAATTTTTTAGCGAAAGCGCGTTTTCGGTATTGATGAAATCCTGCACCTCCGCCACAACCGCGCACGCGCCCGCATTATAAAAAGCAACACCCGCGCAGTCGTAATCCAGACAATCGCCGCCATCAAGCGCGCCAGAAACGCCCGAGTCCTTGCCGTTCAGACCGTCATCAAAATCATTATCCCCGCCATCAAGGCACAAGTTCCAGTCCGCAGTTTTTTCTTTTGACGGGCATCGATCGCCATCCAGCGTCCCTTTGCGCCAGCAGTTGTTGTCAAAGCAATCGCGGTATCCGCTCTGGCCGAAGCCGACCGCATACGCCAGCGACAACGGAGCAAAAACGTCATTGCCGTCATCCGCGTCATTGTTAAAATTATCCCCGCAAGAATTGCTCGAGGTAAATCCGGTATGTTCGTTTTGGAAGTAGCATTTTTGATTGGCTTCATCGTTATCGCCTTGCTTCCCGTCGCAGTCGAAATCGCGGCAATCAGCCCCAGTCTCAAGATCATAATCTCCACCGGTATCCGTATACCCGCCGGCCTCTCCATCCGGATCAAAATCATTGTCAAAACGGTCAAAACAGGTGGTCTCCCAGGCCTCGCATTTGCACTGGTCATCGACAACACATGTAGTGTTTCCAATCTCATCCAAACAATTCACATCCGCGCAGTCGCGGCGATAGTTTAAATCGTTATCTATTCCGTCAGCGCACGCCGCCCATCCGGCAAATGATTTTTTTTCATTCGCGTTGCTTGGCGCCGCGGCATCAATATACACCGGCGTATTGGGGGAAATAAAACTCTGCCCGTTTTCCACGGCCGCAAACCGCACCTCGTACTGACCAGTGGAGGCGCCAGACTTGACACCGAGTTCAAGCACGATATCAACGTCGCCGTTAAACCCATTCCCGTCTTCCACTTTATACGCAACGGACGTAACCGTCTCGGTCCCGGAGAAACTCGTCCCTGGTTTGACGACGTATCCTTTATCCAAGCCATCGAACAGCGTTCCAAACGCATCGGAAATTACCGCATACGAAAGCGGGCAGGCGCTGCTTACCGACGCGTCATTCCAAAAACGTACTTTGAAATCCCCTCCGGGCCGCGCGTGCTGGGTGTATTCATAATGGAGCGTGCTGGTTTTTCCCACGCATCCTGAAAGGACGATGGCGCCGCTCTGGCAAAGATTTCCGGCGCAAAAAGATACAGCCGGCGCCACCTCCGCGCGTACGCCAAAAATAGCCAATAGCAGAAAGCCGAGAGATAAGGAAAACGCAAGGGAGAGAATTTTTAATTTTGAACTCTGCATCACAATTTTACACTTTAAAACTGTAGGAATTCGATTTTTAGCATCCCTTCGACTACTCCACGGAGAGAAACTTATACAAGGGGTTGGGGAAAAATCCCCCTCAATCCCCCTTTTTCAAAGTGGGAAGTCGAGCGGTTCTCTCCCTTTGGAAAAGGGAGAGTTAGAGAGGGATTTACTCAAAACGGTACAAGCCCCCAACTGGTTTCTTCTTGCGGATAATGCGCCCAGCCGTAACGAGCAGTGCTTGCAATGCCTTCGGTCATATCCGTGGTATTGGGCCATGGATGCGCCATCAAACCGCTACATTTGCCATAGCCAAAGAAGGACATCATCTGCGCACTATCTGTCGTATTTCCATTACCGAGCACGCAGTCGTTAATACCCTGCCCGGCGATGTCCTGCTCTTTGAGCCAGTCCAATCCGCGACGAATTTTATACTGCCAATCACTGCTATTATAATTCCACACAATCGGCACCACTTGCGGCGGCAAACTTCCTGTTGCCTCACTCGTTTTCCCAACTTTTCCTCCGTATGTATCTTCATATAAACTGTTCCCTCCGTTATGATACTCGTTTAACATATCATCCCACACATAAACCTTAGCATTGGGTTGTACAGAGTTCACTGCCGCCTGACGTTCCCCAATCTCCTCCGCAAGCAAAGCGCCATTGCTCACATTTCGTTTCGTGGAACGATAATCACGATTGAATCCGCGCAGTTCATCCATGCCAATAAATGCTTTCGGGGTTTGGACGGAAGCGGTTGACCACAAATTTGCCAAGGAATTATATTGGGGATTCACGTCGAGACTGTAATCACGCGCAAAATTGCTGATGACCTTCGGCTCGCTCAACGAATGAAGCGCGCTAAAATCCTCGTTTGTTTGAGTCGGCGCAAAAAAATCGTACGACAGCGTTATCATGTCTACACTGTCAAGCGCTCCTCCTGAAATTTTAGCCACACTGAATGTACGGGCGTTATCGAGAGGATTTTGCAACTTCAAATCACCCATCCAAGTGATTGCATAATCCGTTCCGAGGCTGTATACCGTAGTCCCGCTTGAAACACGCACGGAGCTGTTTGTATCATCCGGAAACCGAATCACATTTGCCATGGCGTCCGAAAAACGGTACACACGGATATCATCCACCCACACGCTTTCGCTATACGAGGTTGTGCCGTTCGTCTGCTTGCGAAGGAGAATATACAGTAATGCATCGGTGCCGTCCGCCGGCAAAGCCACCTGCCATTCTGTCCACTCATGAGTTCCGGCGGGAATCATAATGGTTTGTGCGGAAAACTTACCACCAGATGGATCGTCCTGATCACAAAACGTAGCGCTATCAGCTTTGCATTTGACAAAACGCAATTGCACACCTGCTCCGCCCACAGCATCTCCTTTCGTCCACACGCTTACAAACGCCGTTTCTCCGGCTTTGATCATCGGCCATCCTGCCTTCCCCAAGCTCAAGGTGTCTGAATCGTTGTTTGGAGGATTATTACAAACACCATTTATGGAAAGCTTTACGCTTTTCCCTGAGCCATCTTGGATAATCGAGGAATTTGCACAGGCATCTGCTGTTTCCCAATCGGTGAAACCCCCGCCAACAAATGTCTCAAAAGACGCATTGGGTACCGCATAGAGCGTATCGGTTATATCTGGAGCGGCAATTGCGCCGTTTGAATCAAACGACCGATCTATTCGAGCGGTTATTCCCTCCACACAATCCTTGCATTCATAGAGGGGATTATAATCAGCCCAAAACATTGGCTCAATAAAACGTGCTCTGGCGTATTGAGTGATGTCGGCAATAGATGCGTTCATAACGGCGCGAGTGGTAACGTCATCGCTCTCCATCGTCATGGGAGCCGCTAAACTGATCGTATTCATTTTCAGACTCGCCATTGTATCAATCCGCGCTTGCATACTGCCGATATCGAAATCAGCGGGGCTTCCCACAAACGATTTGTCATACACGCCGCGCAGGGCAAAATCCGGCCGGTCATCCACCTGGATTTGCGGGAACTGCAAATTCGATCCGTATTGCTCCACGAGCTGTTTAAAAGTCTGTGTTGCATGATAGCGCCCGGCGGGAGTGGCCCCCTGCAAGTAAACATCGTCATTCTCTATCTTTAAAACATAGCTCTCCGGTACGGCGCTCCCTCCGTCGGTCAGCCAGATTTGCCTGCCGTTCGCAGTGGCGCATTGTTCTGCCGGGAGTAAACTAACATCCGCATTTTTCGATTGTAAGGACGATTGCAATTCACCGGCGGATTGCTGGTCTGTTGTATCAAAACAAATCGTCCATGTGTATGCCGACGCGGTCATTTGATCACTGCAAGCAATGATGGATTTAACCGGCGGATTGAGAAAGGAATAGCTCGCGTCGGCGGCCACATTGGTTCCCGTGCACGCGGAAAATTGAGGCGGTAAACCGGCCGCCGCCCCACCAGAATCTCCACTCACCGGCGTTGCGCCGCATTGATACGCAATCCCCTTGCACCAGCGATCCGCGCAGTCCGCTAAACCATTTCCGTCATTATCCACACCGTCCGTGCAATTTCCTTCAACCGGCACCCCGCGCGACATGGAGCGCACAAACGCGTAGTCGCCCTCGAGATTGCAACGCGCCGCGTTGTTGAAATACCGGTGGCGAACGTCATACCAGCAGTCCAACGCGCTGTATAAATCCTCACCCAGTTGATTGAGCTCATTCCAGGAATTTCCATGTACAAACACCGGTGCACCAACGGTTTGCGTAAGGCTTCCCATCGTGCACTCGGTGATCATCCATGGGATCTCGCCAATGGGATCGGTTTTCGCCACGGTGTACGCGAGAACCGCTTTATTGTTGGCGATCGCTTGGGTCATTTCGCGCGTTGCCGTGCCATCATCAATCACGCACGTCTCCCACGCCGGACACTCTGCCGTTTCCACGCAATCCAAATGCGCGCTCACCGAACACTTTCCCGGCTTGCGCGCGAGTATGGTGCATTTTGCATCCCCCGATACATTGATATCCATGGCGAGTTTGATTTCAAAAGTATTCAAATGCGTCCCCGTAAGTTTATTGCCTTCATTTGGCCCGTCGCAGAATATCACCTGCGTTCCCGCGGGGCATTGACCGGCCGAAGGCGCGTCATTGTTTGAACAACAGAGCGGCTCATAGACCCCCTGCGGCGGCGTTACAGTAAAAAGACAATCCGGCCGTTCGTCCACCAAGCCATTGCAGTTGTCATCAATCCCGTTGCAGAGTTCAAGATCCGGCGACCCTGTTGCCTCACACACCCCCCAAAATGATCCCTGCTGGCAGGTTTGCGTTCCGGCACACGCGCCCGCCCCACATGTACTCGTCTGCCCTGTGCTACAACCGCCGCAACCCTCATTCGTCGAACCGTCGCAGTCATTATCCAAGCTGTCCGAACACACTTCCGATTGCGGCCCCACTCCTCCCACGCAAACGCCCCAAAACCCATTCGTGCAGGTTTGCGTCCCCGGCTGACAAATTCCCACACCCGATCCGCACGCTTGAGTGGCGCCTTCCGTACTGCACTGTATATTCGGAACAAAGGTCGTTCGCACTTGAGAAAAATCAAACCAACCAAACCCCGTGCCATCGGTATGCCTATTCCAACCGCTACCAAACCACTGCCCTCCCGTGCCGCTTGAGAAGTCAATTGCCACGCCAAACACCGCATCTTCTTGATTCTCCCCTTTGAGGCTTATCCACCCATCCGACCCTTGCGCCAAATTGCGCACACGCGCCCACCCGCTCACTCTGCCCACCCCGCTTGCATCCACCGTCATCCCCGCCTGTGCCGGGCCGGTATCCCCGAGCGGCGCCTCCAGGGGCGAATCCGGGCCGCAGGAAGCGCCAAAACACACCAAACCCACGGCATTTGACCAGCCCGTACCAAAAATCGCGAGAGTTGAAGGATCAATCGTCACGCCATAACCCCCTTGGCCGCAATTTGATTCAAGCTCCTCCACCACGCCATCACCGTCAAAATCATTGTTGCAATTCATACTTATCTCTCCAATGGAATCCGTTTGAAGAAACCCGTAGACATCCCCGTATTGCTCGGGATTAAATTGCGCCTGCGCCGGTTTTCGGAAAACGCCAAAAAGGCCGATGCTCATAAGCGCAAAAATGAGCGCACCGGCGGCCGCTAAAAATCTTTTTCGTTTCTTCCACACCCTCTTCATATTGTCCCCACTATTATACCAGATAATCCCCGACGGCTGAATACAAAAAACCGCGCCTCCCGCGCGGTCTTGAAGAACAAGGTACTTGTAGGCGACGAATCAATCACACCGAACGTCGCCGTATGAGTCTCCTCTCAGATAAAACAGATATACATCATATTCTTCATTGTATTCGCACACATCTTTTGTGCCAATTTTTTCCCACTGATCTGTACAGCCGCCATCGCCATAGTAATCCCAGGACTCGCATCTCACCTCCTCGCAAGTTTCCACGGATGGCTTACAGAATGAATCCTTTGCTTCGCATTCCGCAGATCGCTCATTTTCATATTCAACCTCTCCAATGCATATCTCGTCATCGTCACATGTATACTCTTCCATCCAAGCATACCCGCTTTTGGCCTCGCTACATTGCAATATCACAGAACGTTCTTTGTCGCATATCTCATGTCGGGGTACAAAGCACTCTTCGCCCAAAATGCCGAATTTAATCGCCATTTGTTTCGGACCAAACGCGCCATTCGACGCTCCGGTGCCGCTGTTCAATGTGCCAGCATCGCCTTTTTCTTTGTCGTCGGCGCACGAGAGAGTGAAGATGGTGAAAAAAGATACACTCAGCAAAACTTGCGTCGCTTTCATGTTTTCTCCTGTGGATTGAGCGATTTTTTGAAAAGAACCGAATGCAACCGTAGTACAAAAACGCAATTGTGTCAAATACATGTTGTGTATTCAGGGTGTGTTGAAGGGACAACAAAAAAAAGACCCCCGACACAACGGTCGGGGGTGAAAGAACCGAATACTCTTACTCAAGCGGGGCAACCGTGCCGTTTTGACCCGGCTGTCCTGGCTCGGAGCCTGCGCCGCCAGCGTCGCCACCGGCTCCGCCTGACGCGGTGATGTTGGCAGAAGCTATGGATAAGAATGAACTCGTGTCGCTGTAGGTGATTCCGTTGAAAACGGTTTGCGCAGTAACTTTGATCTTGATGCGACCGCCTCCTCCTCCGCC
>JBBTTG010000027.1:0-21645 GCA_038064355.1 Patescibacteria group bacterium | reverse complement strand
TGAAAACGGTTTGCGCAGTAACTTTGATCTTGATGCGACCGCCTCCTCCTCCGCCTCCTCCTCCGCCGTAACCGCAACTAGAACCGCCCTTTCCGCCTTTGCCACCGTTTGCCGTAATGATCGCGCTCGCGCCGAAAGTCAAAAGTGGCGTTCGCAAAAGCGCTGTGCCTCCGCTTCCACCGCCTCCTGCACCGTCATCGCAAATATTCCAACCTCGCTGATCGCCATCGCCGCCCTTGACGGCTATGGTGCCTGCTATGGTGGCACTTTCTGTAACAGTAATGGCGATAACTCCGCCGCCTAACGCGCCGTAGTTGTACGTTCCGGGCTGAATTGGATTATAGACTATAGTCCCGACGCCGCCATTGCCGCCGCGTGATCCGGCGAATTGATCCGAACCTGAAGCGGTTCCATAGACTGCTGTTCCACCTGCGCCGGGTTTGCCGACTTGCCTCCATGGACAATAACCGCCGATTGCGCCAAATCCCGCAGAACAAGCGCCTCCTCCGCCACCTCCGCAGGCGTTCGGACCACCTCCTTCGCCATTGCCGCCATTGCACAAACCTGAATTGCCAACTGCATTGGCCTGTATGGTTCCACCTTGCTCAATCGTGAGAAGACGACAGGTCAAACCGAGCGAAGAGCTCACGGTAAGCGTGGTGCACTGTTTTATATGACAAACGTCAAACGAGTATGTCCCATTCAGAGTAACCGTATTGCATGACAGAAAGCGCAGATCTTCATCCATCAAGCCGTCGCAGTCGTTATCTCTGCCGTCGCCATAGATCTCTTCCG
The DNA here is from genome assembly GCA_038064355.1 of Patescibacteria group bacterium. Lineage (GTDB taxonomy): Bacteria > Patescibacteriota > Patescibacteriia > GWA2-47-26 > GWA2-47-26 > JBBTTG01. Next base: position 20,850 of record JBBTTG010000027.1, on the reverse strand, counting down.
TGGGTTGAATTGCCGTGCAGTTTTTCCACAGACCGTTTTGACAGGTTTCCGTACCGCTTCCGCAGGCAGTGGAGCATGCTCGAGTAAGACTTTCGTCCGTCTGCCCATCGCAGTCGTTGTCAAAATTGTCGCAACGAGTTTCCGTGACCTCATAGTCTAAACCGTATTGCGTAGCGCCACAGACTTGCCAGCTACCGGCAACGCATTGTGCGACAGAGTGTTTTTTACCATGGCAGACGGCGTTTTGCTTCTCGCAATTGGTCGCAACAATATCCGCATCCGCGCTGTCGGTCATTCCATCGCAGTCGTTGTCCTTGTTGTCGCAGGTCTCGCTCGTGGCGGGAGTTCCAGCGGTTGCGCTACATTGCGTTCCGGTTTTGTCTGTCTTGCAGACAAAAGTTCCCGTGCGTACACACTCGCCGACACCGGCAGTGCAGGACTGGCCTTTGTTTCCAAAGTCTTCGTCCACCGTGCCATCGCAGTCGTTGTCCTTGGAGTCGCAGAGTTCAGATGGCGCAGACGGGCAAGTCGTAACGCACTTCGCCTCATTGAGGCAGGTAGTGTAATTCTTGCAACTCCTCATCGTCTGTTGGGCCGTGCAGTTTTTCCACAGACCGTTTTGACAGGTTTCCGTACCGCTTCCGCAGGCAGTGGAGCATGCTCGAGTAAGACTTTCGTCCGTCTGCCCGTCGCAGTCGTTGTCAAAATTGTCGCAGATTTCGGTTTGCGCAACGCAGACACCAGCATCTATTCCAACATTGGCGTCCGGAATACCGGCATCTGCCAAACCGCCATCAGTACCGCCGTCCACGACTATCCCTGCATCTATACCTGCATCCAGAAGTTGGCTGTTATCTGCCAGGCAACGCCCCTTCTCACACCTCTCTTCCGGCAAACATTTCCAGTTACAGATTCCGCAATGTTGAGGATTGGAAGCGAGATCAAAATCCTCATCAGTCTCGCCGTCACAGTTATTGTCGCGACCATCGCAGAATTCATCTTCCGGTGCTGTGGCTCCCATGCATATCTCATCCCAAAAACCGTTCTTGCAAAACTGGATGCCGCCTTTTTTGCACTCGCCCAAACCAACGTCGCAGGGTTGCAATTCATCATTGCGACAAACGCACCCTTCGTCGGCAACACCATCGCAGTTATTATCCTGCCAATCGCAATCAAAAGGCGGACCGTCAGACGGTGTCTCTCCGCATTCACCGCAGGCATTCTTTACCTCGTTGTCAATCGTGCCGTCGCAGTCGTTATCCAAGTCGTCGCAGATCTCCGCCGATGGCGCACCACCCGTGCAGGGACTCCATAAAATCCTGCCGTCGTTTTGGGTAGTGCAGACTTGCGTGCCGAATTCGCAAATGCCTTGATCGCGCCCACAAACCTGCGTTTTGCCTTCCTCGCATATACAGTCCTCATCTGTCTGTCCGTCACAATTGTTGTCCACGCCGTCGCATTTTTCATCAGTTCCCGGGGAGATCTCGTAATCTAAATCATAGCAATCCTCGCCGCCGCAATTCAGCGACCAATACGTGTCGCCGTCCTTGTCGGCCACATTCAGATCCGGTGCGGAGTCACATCCTTGGATATCCTCATTGCAGAAACCGATAAAGCACGATTCGCGCGTGGAACAGTCAGGCAAGCTGCCCCTCACGCAGATTCCGGAAACACAGATTTCCTGACCATTACACCAGAGTCCATCATCGCAGTCGCCGGGACACACAACTTCCTCTGGCGCTTGACTTTCCTCCGGTTCGGGAAGACCTGTCGTTCCGTTGTCAACAACGCCGCCCTGCGAAGTGTCGCCTTGCGTCTCGCCGCTCTCTCCGGGAGCAGGGGTGATGCCGGATTGCGACGCATCGCTCGCGTCCAAAACGCCGCTATCTTCGTCATCGCCAGCTTTGCCGCATTCAACGAAAAAGACGCATAAAATGCCTACTATCAACGCTTTGAACATCGTTCTCATCTCGCATTTCTCCTTGAGTTTAAATTGTCAAAGGACACCTACATCCTCTCTCCGTATTATGTGCTTTTATGCCCCTCTGTCAATATGCCGATCAAGGGCATCATTCACCATTCTATCCGCATCCTTGTTCCGTTCGCGAGGGATGTGATGAAAGGTTATTTTTTTGAAATGAATCATCAGATTCCACACCTGCACAAAAATAGCCGCAAGCCCCGGGTCTTTCACTTTGTACTCCCGCCGCATCTGTTTGACCACGAGCTCGGAATCCAGCCGACATTCCACCTCTTTGGCGCCCAATTCCGTGCACCGTTCAAGCGCGGCAAGCAAAGCGCGGTATTCGGCTTGATTATTAGTCGTCTCTCCGATATATCGGCCGAATTCTTCGATCATCTTACCCTTTGCATCTTGAATAACAATCCCGATCCCCGCCGGACCCGGATTTCCCCTCGCGCCACCATCGGTATAGGTAATAAGTTTCATACGCAAAACGATTCTTCAATATTCTCGATTGTTAATTTTTCAATGTTTCCCAAGAATCCTTGCAGAGAAATCGAGGTGAGCGTATCCGTTGAGTAATTTTCTGTTTTCCCGCGCGGGAGAGATGTTTGATGCGGAATTCCGCCCGCGAGGCGGTGGAGCGATTGCGGAATTTTTTGGAATACACGAGCTTCACCGGCCGGCGCGAACGCGTATACTTTGCCCCCACCCGCGAGGAATTATGCTCCATCACCCTCCGCTCGATATCCACCGTAATTCCAGTGTACAACGTGCCGTCCGAACACTTGAGAATGTAGAGATGGTACATAAAAAACGGCGACTGATCAAAATTTACGCGTCAAGCACCATACGCGCCATGCGCAAATCATCATAGGAATACGCGCCTTGAAATCTTTCAAATACGGGCGAAAGACACATCGTGTCCAGTTCACGAAAAACGGCGCGAATTTCCGGCAAGGCGCGTTGCAGGTCGGATGAAAGCAACCGAATCAATTCCGCCGGTTGAACCTGCCCTTGAGCCGCAAGATTTTCCATATGCCCAAGGATGGTGGTTATTTTGAGTCCTCGCTCCTCGGCAATCTGCGCCAATGTTTTTTCCCGTTTGAGCAGGAGCAGGGTTTCAAAATAAGTGTCACTATTTTCTTTTTTGACTGTATGCCTCTTTGGTTTTCCTCCGGCGGTAAGGATAAAATTCTCTTGTTTCATTTTGATTTCAGCCGAAGTCATACGAAAAAATTCATACGCCGCTTGCTCCGCTTCCGCGCGAAAGACTTCATCCTGCTCAATAATCATCGGATGCACCTGAAACGCGCGTTCATTCCAGCCTAAAAGAAAAAGCCCGGAAAAACGGCGCACTCGCGATAATGCGACATACCCTTGTCCATACTCAAACACCGCGCTCAAATCCATAATCGCCGCGTCTAAACTCATTCCCTGACTTTTGTGCACGGTCATGGCCCATGCCAAACGCAAAGGCAACTGTTGCAGACGCGCCCGCACCTTTCCATTTTCTTCCACCGTCCATTCCATTGGTTCAACGGCAACAAGACGGCCGGCGCTGGTTTTTACCAACGGCCAGCCGGAATCTTCATCAAAAGACAGAATTCTGCCAAGCGTGCCGTTCACAAATCCGCTCTTGGGACTATTTTTCGTAAACATCACCACAGCGCCGATTTTGAGGCGCAGTATCTCCGGTGAAAGACACCCTCTTTTCATGGCATCGACCAAGGCCTGCCTACCCTGATAACGCATTGCAAACTCACACGATCCGCCGGGAAGCTTCGCGAGCATTTGCTCATTGACGCGATCTACATCAATATTGTGCGAAAACAGCTTGGTGATGTGCGATGGAGCCGATGCGAGTTGGATTTTTCTCTTCTCAATGTGCTCTGCGTGATCGCTCCGGAAATCATTGCGGCGTATGGAGGAAAGAAGCTCCAAAAAATCCTTGTCATCCTGGCGGTGCTGTTCGGTAAGATAGCATACGATGGGATGAGCGCGCCGCCATGCGGAGGAGGTATAGGAAAAAATCGCCCTTGGCTCTTCACTGAATATGATTTGGTTGTCGCTTGCCGCGTCTCTCCTCGCGATCGGCGGAAGTTGAAAAAAATCCCCGACAAAAATTATCTGCAATCCGCCAAAAGAATCACTCTTTCCACGCACCGCGCGACACACTGCATCCACCATATCCAACGTTTCAGCCGAGAGCATGGATACCTCATCTATAATCAAAACATGAGCCGCTCCAATACGTTTTCCGAGGCGCGCATTGGATTTTATTTTTTCAATATCACCCTGCCCGAGCTTTGTTTTAATCCCGATACCGCTCCAGGAATGGATAGTCATCCCTCCTATGTGGGTAGCGGCAATGCCGGTTGAAGCCGTAATGGCAGGTTCAATACCGCGCTCGCGTAAATACCGCGCGTATTCATTGATGGTGTATGTTTTCCCCGATCCGGGCTCTCCGGTCAAAAAAACATTCGCGCCGGTTTGAAGAATAGCAAGCGCTTGTTCTTGGGTCATGTTTTTATGGAATCCTTGAATTTTTTAAGCGCCTCCGTTTGCGCCTCACTCAAATGAGCCATCGGGCGAACCCTGACAATACTATCAACTGCCGCCCCAACGCTCATTCCACGCTGAATCAAATAGGCCGCAAAAAGCGTCGGCGCGCGTCCGTGGCCATTTTTGCAATGAATATAGGTTTTTATTTTTCTCTCCACCAAAAATTCTATCGTTTGAGCGCCAAGCGTCAACGCCTCCGGAGTGGGGGCAGTATGATCCTTTGTTGGAAGCCACAGATAATAATCCACGCCGATGGGAGTATCTGTCTTTGTTTCCTCCAAACTGATATCCGCCCGCACGCCCCTTGCCAACAATTCATGGGAAAAACCGTACTGACAGCACATATTCGTGCCAATGATAATATCATCCGTGATCTGGCTGTAGTCAAAACCCTTTCGGTCGGAGATATGGTTAAATATGTCCGCTATTTTGTTTGGCATATTATTACATGGTCTGATTATACCACGAGAACGCCAAGGCGCACCTCAACCATTCCCATATTCGCGTGAGGGCAAACATGGGGGGGCAGAATGAGACGCAAGCCCGGTGTGCTACATAAGGTGCATCATGCAGTTTTTGAGCTCGCGACGGGCATTCAAATAATCTGGCATAATCTCCCCAACTTTCTTCCAAAAATTGCAGGAATGATTGAACTCTTTCAAATGGCACAGCTCGTGAACAATAATATAATCCGCAAGGTGCGGAGGCAGGAGAGCGATTTTGTAATGAAAATTGAGATTCCCTATTTTTGAACAGCTCCCCCATCGGGTTCGCTGTCTCTTGATGGTAATCCGGTTGAAGTTGAATCCGTAGAACGCACTGAAATACCTTGCTCGCTCCACGGCAAGCTGATATGCAACATCTCTGTATCGCACATATTCCTCTGCACTCTGTCGCGCCGTCGCTCGGACATGAAACTGTTGAAAAAACGCAATTTTTGAAAAAAGCCACGTGCTCTTCTCTCGCAGAAACCTCTCCGCGCGGATTTCTTTGAAAAAAAATGGTATGACTACCGCGACTCGGCCGTCGGCATGCACCGCCAGCCGCACCCTCCGCGCCCGCCTGCTCTTGCGAAGTGTGTAGTCAACCGTGCGATCTTGCAAAACAATCTGCTTTTGCATACCACACGATTATACCACGATGGGGGGAACGGCCGGTTTGGTGTATAATAAAGGCAGCCGAGGAATCTTTGTATTAAAATTATGCCAGAAAACGACCAGCAACTTATTGATGCCGCTTATCAATACATAAGAGACCACGAACACGAACTGATAGAGCGGTTCGCTGATCCCAAAGTTTATAAACCGTCCAGCCAGCCGGTAACTTTATTTATGGCCGGCTCGCCTGGCGCGGGGAAAACTGAAGTCTCCAAACGCTTGATCGAAGTTTTTACCGGCAACTTACCAGTGCGTATTGATGCCGACGATATAAGGATAATGTTCCCCAATTATACCGGCATGAATTCCCATATTTTCCAGCGCGCCTGCACTAAGGGAGTACATATACTTTTTGATCACGCCTTGCATAAGAATATGAACGCTATTTTAGACGGCACCTTTGCTTACGAAGGGGCTATGGATAACCTCGAGCGCTCACTAAACTATAATCGTAGAGTCATTATTTATTACCTTTTTCAAGACCCGGCCGTGGCCTGGAAATTTACCCAAATCCGCGAAGCGAAAGAAGGCCGTAGGGTTTCTAAAGAAGTTTTTATTAACTCTTTCCTGAGGGCTCGGGAAAATGTAGATAAAGCCAAAGCCCATTTTGGCGATAAAATAGAACTAAACTTATTTATCAAGGATTTTAGCAAAGATTTTGAGAAACTTTACGACAATATTGAACGTCTTGATAAATACTTACCAATCATATATACTCAAGAAGCATTAGAGCAATCCCTCTTATGATGAAGAAGCTTAAACAATTATTTACCCCAAAACAAGAAGGGCGGGATTTTTCCTCCTTTTTTAATCATGCCTCACCGGAAGAAAGGCGAAAAGTATTGGAGGGTGTTGTACGGAAGGCTAACCAGGATCAAAGGGAATTAGTGGAACAATACGAACAAGCTCATAAAAAACCGTCCACATAATGCGGACGGTTTTTGGGCTACAAAGAAAGATTGTCGGCGATTCCCTTCGTCATAAATTTATTTCTTCTTCCGTGCTTCATTCCTTCATATCCTCCGCGCCCGACGGCTCCCGCGAAGCGTGTAGCCAACCGTGCGATCTTGCAAGGTGATTTGTTTTTCCATACCATTCGATTATACCATGGCGGAACCTTGGCATTAAAAAACCATTCTTTTATTCGCGCGAATTAGAGAATGGAAAAAACATAACGCGCGACGGCGGGTATGGCATCACCGAGACGATAATACACCCTCAAACTGCGCTGTTCGTAATCCAAGATATCCACCGCGCTCAAAATAGCAAGGTGTTTGGAAGTCGCTTTGACCGATAATTTGATGGCACGCGCGATATCGGTCACAGCCGCCTCTTTGTTTTTCTTGAGATGAGCCACTATGGCCAGCCGACGCTTATTCGCGAGCGCCTTCAATGTTTTTTCAAGTTGTTTCATACGCTCCATTGCGTCTACTCTACCACTATTCTTCTATTCGCGCGAATTAGAGATAGGTTGGGGGGGGTGGACTAGAAATGCTTGATGAGCGTTACGATTTCTGGAAATTCGGATTGATTAAAGTGGCCGCGATCATCAAAGGATACAACTTCGGCATTGGGGAGTTCTTTCTTGTAGGATTCCATTTCGGAAAATGGCACTACCTGATCATCCTTGCTTGCAATCAGAAAAATTTTGGATACTTGCCTAATTAGACGATCCGAAGACTTCTGCAGGATAAAATCCCCTACTCCCGTATACGGCGCGGCCACCAGAAAAAGTCCGCTAATTTTTTCGGGAAAATTATTCTCCGCAAGGTACTTGGCAAGAAAAATTCCACCGAGTGAATGGCCAATGAGGATCACCTCATCCCAAAGAAACGGAAACATTTTTTCAAACCAAGTTTTCCATTCCGCAAAGTGCGCATCATCCTTATTCGGCATCCGCGGAAGCAAAACATCATACTCCGCGCCGAGTTTGTCGGACAATGAATTTTTCCAATCAACGCGTGGCCGAAAGGAATCAATCGTTATTGCAGTATTTTTGAGAGAATCAATATACTCCTGCCGGGAGTTAAACGAATACCCGCCATGGATGATAACGACTTGTTTTTTCATATATCAATTTTATTCTTCTCTTCCCTCTTCCGTCAGTCAACCAACCCGCTCTTGTTAAAAAATTGGCGAGAGACGACGTGATTGATCAACGGAAAAAAGACCCGCAATCTGCGCTTGTGTTGCCCAAATTGTCTCATGAGAAAAATCACCGCGGAGCTCGATGGCGCCGGATTTTGCTTGATAAATGACGAGATTTCTGTCTTTTTTGAATTTTTTCATACCAGTATCAACCTTGACTTATGAAAAAACTACACACTGCTTCCCGCCACAAAGCCGGTCGTCCAACACAACTGAAGACTGTAGCCGCCGGAGGGTCGGTCGATATTCAAAACGTCGCCGATGAGATAAAGATTGGGCACGAGCCGCGATTGCATGGTCTTAAAATCCACCTCATCAAGTGCCACACCACCCGAGGAAACGACTGCTTTTTCGGCGCCCAGGAGTCCTTTGACATGGAGCGGAATTTCTTTCATCAGCGCGACCAGCTTCACCCGATCCTCGCGCCGCACGCTATGGGCGGGGGTTTCGCCATCGATTCCCGCAAGCGCGAGCACGGGCGGCGCGAGAGAGGATGGAATAAGTTTTCCCAGGATATTTTTGAGTTTTTTGTTGCTCTCCTCCGCAAGCAGTGCCTGGAGCTGAGACTTCAGCACGCCGTGATCAAGACTCGGAAAAAGATCGAGGACAATGACCACCTCACCATACTGCAAAAACTCGCCAATCTCTTTGCTCATGTTGAGAACCGTGGGCCCGCTGACGCCAAAATGCGTAAAGAGGAGTTTTCCCTTGTGGATACCCTCCTTCTTATGGTTTTGAAATACCGTGAGTTTAATGTCCTTGAGTGTGACCCCGCCGAGTTTCTTTGCCCAGCCGTCCGAGAGTGCCACGGGCACGAGCGCCACGTCATTATTGATGATGGTATGACCGAGTTTTTTGAGCCACAAAAATCCCTCGCCGGTGGAGCCTGTTTCCGGATGCGAAACGCCGCCCGTGGCCACAATGCACGATGCGGCCAGAATCTCTTGCTTATCTTTGAGCCGGAGAGTCAAGACACCTGTTTTTTCTTCCCGAACAATCCCCGAAACGGCGGCATTGGTCTTCACCTGCACGCCGGTTGCTTTCATATACTCCGCCAAAACATCCAAAACGGATTGCGCGATATTGGAAGCCGGAAACACTCTCCCCTCTGCTTCCACCTTGGTCGGCATCCCGTGTTTATGAAAAAAATCAAGTGCCTCGGAGACGCCAAACTGCGAGAACGCCGAATGGAGAAATCTCCCCCCCTGTTTATATTTGGCAAGCATCGCCCGGACATCGGTCCGATGATTGGTGACATTGCAGCGCCCGCCGCCCGTGATCAAAAGTTTTTTCCCCAGCGAAGGATTTTTTTCCAACAGCAAAACCCTGCGGCCGTTTTCCGCCGCGCGTCCCGCCGCCATCATTCCGGCGGGGCCCCCGCCTATCACGACAGCGTCCCAGAGAATTTCTTTTGATGCATTTGCCCGCATACGTTTTTTAATCCGCCTCAATCGCGCCCAGGTCAATAGTCTCGTCGATGCGAATCTGTGAGACAAAATCGGGAATATGGGATACCAAGACCATGGCGCCTTCATATTGATCAAACGCCCGCGCGATCACCGGCAAATGGCGAAAATTGATATGATTGGTCGGCTCATCAAGAATCAAAAGCCCCGGCCGCAAAAGAACCAGGCGACAGAAGGAAAGCAATCCTTTTTGTCCTTCAGAAAGCGCGCGAATAGGCTCGGTGAGTATTTTACCATCCAGCAGAAACCCCGCGGCGGCGGATCGTAGCGTATGTTCATCATACTTTGGCATAACTTCCTTGAGCGCGTCATATGCGGTTTGGTCGAAATTGAGATTGCTGAAATCCTGTTTGTAGTAGCCGACGATCGCTTCGGTCGCCACCCGACAGGCGCTCGAGGCACGGGCGGCAATGGCTTCAAGGAGGGTGCTTTTGCCGATGCCATTTGGCCCGGAGATGAGCAGGTGGTTTTTCTTTCGCACGATGACATCGATTTTCTTTTCCACGGGGACATGATTTTTGAGTGCAGACACCGAGTTGAATTCGAGAATTTTTCCGTGGAAGTGCGCGTCGAATTCTTGGTTGGGTATCATAAAGTCGCGGATCGTTTTATCTTCTCGGCGGACGCTCACCATGGTCTCCTCGGCCTCCTCGGCCGCTTCGCGCATGCGCTTGGCCACCGAGCGGAGTTTTCCGCCCTTGTGAGCGAAAACTTCGGCCTGCGCCCGCTTTTCGCGCATCTGGGCCTGCAAACGCGCATTTTGGAGATTCTCACGCTCAATGCGTTTTTGAATCTCATCCATGACCGTATAATAATTGCCGACATACTGCTCTATGGTTTTTGTGAACACGTCGAGGTAGAGCACGCCGTCGGAAAACGCGTTCAAAAAATCCGCGTCATGGGAAATCACCAGGCATGTTTTCTCATACATCATGAGAAAGCCTGTCAGCCGCTCAATCCCCTCCTGGTCGAGATTATTGGTCGGCTCATCAAGCAGAAGAATATCTGGGTCCTGGATCAACGCGTGCGCCAAGAGGAGTCTCGCCTGCTGACCGCCCGAAAGCGATTGCACTTTTTTCTCAATCGGAACGGAAAGCCCCACGATATCAAAAACGTCCCTGATGCGCTTATCGAGGTTATAAGGCACTTCCTGAAACACTTCCGCAAGGTATTCCCACACGGCAAGCGGCAACGCCGACTTTGGCATCACCTGGTTACCAAGCGCCACGGTGGCATTCTCCGGAGTGCGACACACTTGGCCAGAGAGGGGTTTTGCCTCACCGGTGATGAGCCGTAACAGAGAACTCTTGCCCGCGCCGTTTTGCCCCATGAGGGTGATACGACTCCCGGTGCGCACGCTGAAACTGGCATCTTCGAGGAGGAGTTTCTCCGGATGATGACCGAAAGTCACCTTATCGAATCGTAAAACGACATTGCTTTCATTACCCATAGAAAAAATTTACCCTTCCTTTTCACTCAATCGCAGGTCTGCGATTTTCATCTGTAATTCCCGGTTGCCATTCCATTCGTTGACCCCGAGCTCAAAAGCAACGTCCACGCGCTCACCGAGCTCAATCTTTCTCGCCCAATCTCCGAAATTGAAACCGATCATTTTTCGCCTGCCGCCCGTAGCCCCCGCCACGGTCAGCCGCAGGTGTTTCCCCCCATTGCCAACCCGATCCACCGCGACCACCGAAAGGCGACGTGCCGCGAACTTGGGCCGAGAGTTGCCTTCGCCAAACGGCTCCATGGATTCAAGCGCCCCCCAGAGCTTCCAGTTTATCTCCTGGAGCGAAAGTTCGGCGTCTATACGGAGCGTGCGGCGCATATCCACCCCCGCGAGCCGCTCGCGAGCGACCTCATCGAGTTTCTGACACAGTCTACCATAGATATCAATATTTTCCACACTGAACCCCGCCGCCATGGGATGCCCGCCATAGCGCATCATGTGGGATTTTGCCTCATGCAAAGCCGGCACCACATCAAACTGCGGGATACTCCGGATGGAGCCCGCCAAGTGGCCCATCGGCGTTTTACACGCAATCAGCGTTGGCTTTCCATATTCTTCGGCGATTCTTCCGGCAACCAGCCCCACCACTCCAAGCGGCCAATCTTCCTGGTAGGCCGAGAGAAAAGATTTTCCCTCTCCGGCGCCGATCTGACGCTTTGCCTCCTCAATCATGCGCTCGGTCACTTTTTGCCGTTCGGTATTGACCCGTATCAGGAAAGACGCGAACTCTTCGGCCTCCGCCTCGGTCTCGGTCATCAGCATTTTAAAGGCGGAGCTCGCGTGATCCATGCGGCCGGCGGCGTTGATGCGCGGAGTGATCTGAAACGCGATAGACCAGGCATCTATGGATCGCGGATCGATGCTGGCTTTGGCATACAGTTTTTTTAATCCGAGCCGTCGTGTTTTTTGTAAAACGATCAAGCCATATTTCACGAACACCCGATTTTCTCCAATCAGTTTACCCACATCAGCCACCGTGGAGATTGCCACAAGATCAAGCAACCATTTTTCAAAACCCTCTGCGATTGAGTGAGGAGTTGGTAGCGAGGAGTTGGTAGTGGGAAGGGAAGATTTTTTGCACGATTCAAAAATCAGGGCGCAGGCGAACTTGAAAGCGACCCCGCCGCCGGTGAGATATAAAAAGGGATAACCGTTTCCGGGAACAAGTGGATGAAGAATCGCGAACGCATTGGGTATTTTTTCAGGAATAGTATGGTGATCGGTAATAATCACCGCGACCCCACCTGCTTGCGCCATGGCAATCTCCTCGACGCTCGCGATACCGCAATCGCAGGTGATGATAATTTTTGCCCCGCGATCGAGGAAAAAAGAAACGGCCGCTTTGCTTAATCCATACCCTTCCTTTTCGCGGTGCGGAATATAGATTTCGATTTTGGCGCCAAGCGCGCGCAGGGTGGAGGCAAGGATCACAGACCCCGTAACGCCATCGGCATCATAATCGCCAAAAATCCCCACCACTTCCACCGCCGCGATCACTTCGAGCACGCGCTCCACAGCCTTGCGCATATCGCGAAACAAAAACGGGTCGTGCACATGGCGGCCGTAATCGGGATGTAAAAATTCCTCCGCGGCTTCGGGCGTGCGAATACCACGATGCCACAAAAGATGCCGCAGGGTGTGTGAAAGCTCCGGAAATTGCGCGTGCCATTCATCCGGCGCCGCTTCCGCGACCAACCAATGCTTTTCACTCATAGGAAACCTAGGACGCCAGCGGTCCGATCGTCCAGACGACCATCGTAAAAATCACGATAACGCTGACGATCACCCAAAAAATCTTTTCGATAGATTTGCGTTTCATAGTTGTATACACCTATCTCTTCAATACGGCCAAGTACGCGTCCGTGGGAATGTCCACACTCCCCTTGGCCATCATGGCTTTTTTCCCTTTCTTTTGTTTTTGAAGCAATTTCATTTTGCGAGTGACATCTCCTCCGGACATCTTGGCCAAAACGTCTTTACGCATGGCGGGCACTCGCTCGGCCGCGACAATCTTTCCGCCGATAGCGGCCTGGATTTTCACCTCAAACATATGTTTTGGGATATTCTCTTTGAGCGTTTCAACGATCTTCCTTCCGACATAATAGGCCTCGTCTCGAATCACGAGCGTCGCGAGTGCTTCAACCGGCTCTTCGGCTACGAGAATATCGAGTCGCACGACATCGGCCGCGCGATACTCCAAAAACTCATAACTCAAAGAAGCATACCCCGACGAGGCGCTTTTGAGTTTATCATAAAAATCCGTGAGAACGGCGGCCAAGGGCATCTCGTAGCGCAAAATCACGCGCCCCTCTCCTTGGGCGTTCGCGCTTGCGAGATAGTCGGTTGTTTGATAAATACCACGCTTCTCTTGGAGGAGCGGCATGATATTGCCGATGCAAGACGCGGGAGATACTATATCCGCCCTTACCCACGGCTCTTCCACTTTTTCAAGTTTCGTGGGATCGGGCAGTTCGGGGGCACTTTTGATAATTCTGGGCGCGCTCCGGTGTTCGGTAACCCGATAGGCCACCGACGGCGTGGTAACCACAAGCTCAAAACCGAATTCACGGCGAAGACGCTCTTTGATAATTTCAAGATGCAAAAGCCCCAAAAATCCGCAGCGTAGACCAAAACCCAACGCCGAAGACTGTTCTGGTTCAAAAAACAAAGCCGCGTCATTAAGCCGGAGTTTCTCAACCGCCTCGCGCAATTTGGTAAATTCGGAACCCTCTTTGGGAAAGATGCCCGCAAACACCATGGGCTTTGCTTCCGCATAGCCTGGCAAAGAAGTAACGCTCTCGGCCGTGGTTGGATGCGTAATCGTGTCGCCGACGCGGCAGACGCGGACGTCTTTGAGACCGGTAACCACATATCCGATTTCGCCGGGTACCAGCTTTTCCGCGCGCACCATTTGCGGCTTAAAATAACCCACTTCAGTCACCTCGCCCGTTGTACGGGCGGCCATAAAACGAATCTTGTCGCCGACGCGGATCTCTCCGCTCATGACGCGCACATCGGCCACCACGCCGCGATAATCGTCATATTTTGAATCAAAAATGAGGGCGCGCAATGATGCATCCGCAACGCGAGGGGGCGGAATGCGTTCCACTATAACTCGCAAAAGATCGGAGACGCCCTGACCCGTCTTGCCGGAAACCAGTAAAATCTCTTCCGGTTTGCACCCCAAAAGGCTCACAATTTCCTCACGCACGCGATCCACTTGCGCGTTCGGAAGGTCTATTTTATTGATGACCGGAATAATCGCGAGATTCTGCTCAAGGGCGAGATAGAGATTGCCGAGCGTCTGCGCCTGCACCCCTTGGCTTGCGTCCACGAGCAGTACGGCACCCTCAACGGCCGCCAAAGACCGCGAGACTTCGTAGTTGAAATCCACATGCCCGGGAGTATCAATCAAATTCAAAATATAATTCAAACCCGCGAGCTCATAGTCCATCCTCACCGGTGTAAGTTTAATGGTAATTCCCCGCTCGCGTTCAAGATCCATCGTGTCGAGCAGTTGGTCTTTCATCTTGCGTTTCTCCACGGTACTCGTGTATTCCAAAAATCGGTCCGACAAAGTGGATTTTCCATGATCAATATGGGCGATAATGCAAAAATTCCGTATGTTTCCCGTTTCCATATATTTCCCCACTCTATCACGCTTTTCCAAAATAAAAAACCCATCACCCTCCCCTCTCCCCCTACGGGAGAGGATCAAGGAGAGTGGGGTGGATTTATCGTGCGAGAAGCCAAAGGCCAAGGGCGAGCACCCCGATACCAAGATACTGCACCGCACTCAAGGATTCCTTGAAATAGAAAAACGAAAAAAGGACAACAACCAAAAACGTGAGCGAGGTGACCAAGGGAAAAGCCACCGCGAGCTCCATTTTCTGGATCAAAAAACTGTAGAGGGGGAAATTGAGCGCCAGAAGAAGAATACCTGCAAGGACATAAGGGCTCGAGAGCATGCGCCCGGTATCCGAGAGCAGATTTTTTGCCTCAAACACTGGTAGCTTACTCGCTCCGATTCTAAAGAAAACATTGCCCACCGCGCCGACGATGACGTTCAGAAGGAGGATGAGATATATTTGCATATTATGAGGTTACAATAAATTACACACGTTACCTAGGGTTACAGGACGTTACAGAATTCGCACTCTCACATCTTGTAACCTCTGGCAACCTTAATCAACATCTCGTAACAGTATCCTTACCCGCTCCCCACGCCTCCTTCTTCCGAAAGGCCATTCACTTCTTTGGCGCGGAAAAAACGCTTGGAAAAAGATTGAACCACCAGTGACATCTCTTCATTCTTGAGCATCAGGGAAACGATGATGAACACTCCGATACCGCCCACGCACGCAAGAAACCCCTGCAAAAAAATTCCGCCAAACGTCTGCATGTCCACCACCGGCGCCACGATATATTTTATCCCCTGAACGGCGCCAGCCATGGCAACACTGGCGAAAGTGATCTTGAGAAGCGATCGCATGATACTCCCCTCGCCTAACGAGCCAAGCTTGAGCCGCAAGATCACCCAAAGGACAGCGGCCTGAAACAGCGCCGAGAAAGAAAAAGCGGCGGCCAATCCCACAACGCCGAACGAATCTTTCCAGGCAAGCGAGAGGGCGATGTTGAGCGCCACCGCCGCAACCGAAACGGCAAAGGGGATAACGCTGTTTCGCAGAGCGTAAAAAACGCGCGTGACCAGCGGCAGTATCCCTTGGGCAAACAGGCTCAACGCAAAAAGGGCCATAACATCAGCAGTGGCAATTGTATCATTCCAGTCGAAATTCCCCCACCCCAAAAGCACGCGGACGACCTGGGCGCGCAAAAGCAAAAGCAAAACTGCAGATGGTATGGAAAAGAAAAAGATCAGTCGCGCGGTCTGGGCAAAACTTTTCTTGAGATCTTCTTTCTCCCCCTTGGCCGCGGCAGAAGACATCACCGGAAACGCCGCGGTGGCAAGCGAGATGCAAAAAAGCCCAAGGGGAAAACTTTGTATATCGTTGGCAAGATTAAACACCGAGATACTTCCGGAAGGGAGCGCCGAAGCGATGACCGTTATGGCCACAAAGTTGAGTTGGGAAACAGCAAGACTCAACGTCCGCGGAACCATCATCTTTCCAATCGCTCGCACCGCCGCATCGCGCAGGTCGAGCACCCACTGAAAGGAAAAGCCCAAACGCCCGACAGCGAAAAGCTGGGTAAGCATGTGGGCGAACGTTCCAATGACAACGCCATACGCAAGACCGTCGACCCCGAATCGAGGTACGAGCATCCAGGCGCCAAAAATGATACCAAGGTTATAGAGAATGGGCGCGAATGAATAGGCGATGTATCGGCGATGCGCCTGAAGCACGCTGCCTGCCACCGCGCCCACGGCGAGGAAAATGGGGCCCAACGCCATAATGCGCGTCAATGATATAGTCGTTGCCCACTGGGAAGGACTGAATCCCGGAGTAAACAGGGGGGTGAGCGATGGAGCGCCAAGCATCAAGAGCGCGGCAAAGAGAGACACTACGCACAGAGTGATATTGAGTACGTTGGCTGCGAGTCGCCGCTCTTCCTGTTCTTGATGCGCAGCCGCCACGAGCACGGGAATAAACCCGGCAGAGAGCGCGCCGAGCACGACGATATTGAAAATCAAATCCGGAACACGAAACGCGGCGTAGTAGCTGTCCAAGACATCGCCTGCGCCAAATGTGCCGGCGAGTATGCGGTTGCGCACGACACCCAAAAGTTTGGAAGCGAGTGTGGTCGCCCCCAAAATCATCGCCGCTCCGGCAATGGATTCACTGATGCCGTTTCCAAAAAGGCGCTTAAACCACATCGTCACCATACCCGCCGTCCTTCTTTGGCTTCCAGGAAACTACGATGAGCGAGCCGGCCACGGCGGTCAACATCCCAAGCATGACCCAGAATTTTGGATTGGAAAAACTAAAAAAAGAAATCGGGACTCGAAACTCGGCCAGGGATTCTCCGCCAATGGAGTCCGTCGCCTTCGCTTTGACGGTATAATCACCCGTGTGACGATAGGTATGGATCACGCGCGTTCCAACGTCAGTTCCTCCATCGCCAAAATCCCACTCCACTTTGGTATCGCCGGAACCGCCAACCGCCTCTGCGGTAAACGCGAAACTGTTCCACGCGCGGCGTTCAAAATTGGCCGAGACGATGCGCAGAGCAAGTTCGCTGGTCGCCGCCTGAAACGGAGCCGTGTCATATTTTTCGTCCTCGATAGTTGAGGGATCAGCAAAAATCCCAAGACTCACCGGCGCCTTTGTCGGCGAAGCGGGAGGAGTTTTTGCTACGGGCTTACCCGCCTCGTGAGCGGGTACGGTCACCGGCGAAGTGGGCGAAACCGGTTTCTTGAGCGGTTGAGCATCTTTCCCATCCGCGAGGCCGTCTCCATCGGTATCGGGATTGGTAGAACTCGTGCCCAAGCGTACTTCATCAGTGTCCCCCAGCCCGTCGTTATCATCGTCCGGGTCGCACAGATCGCCAAGTCCATCGCCGTCGTTATCTTTCTGATCGGGATTCACCACAAGCTGACAATTATCCCCGTTATCTTGGATACCATCACTGTCACTGTCGGTCACCGGAGTAAAAAGCGAAGTCAACGCTTCGTTGTTGACGGCGTTTTGGTCGACCGGATTGGTGCCGCGAATAGCCGCCATGATGTTAAATGGACCCATGGGCACCACAAAATCGACGAACACCTCATCGGCAAATCCGTTGGCTCGCACGGAGATGACCTGCGAATCGCCGACCAGCTGTGCCCCTTGGAAAAAGGTAACGTAGCCAGTCATGTCTTCACTCCCAAAATTGTAGACCGTGGCATAGATGCGCACACGGCGGCCGGAAATAAGTTGTGAAGGTAAAAAAGAAATATCCTCGGCTCGCACGCCAAGATCATACTGAAACTCGGCGGCCCAGGTGTCCACTGGGGCCATCAACGCGTACATGGATACAAACACCGACAGGGAAAAAACGAGAGAGCGCATCTTAGTCATATAAGGAAAGGGTGTTGATAAATCTCTTCTTACAGATAGTATAGCAACGCCTCAATCCCCTGACAAATGAAAAACCCCGCGGGTGCGGGGTATTCTCACGAAATGTTATTTAGTAACGATTTCTCGGGCCAGTGAAAGCCGCCTTGCGCTTCTTGTTGCAGTCGAAGCAGAACACGGGGCGATCAGCGCTCGGCTGGAAAGGCAACTCCGTAATAGGAGTGGCACATTCCGCGCACTTGAGACCCATCGCCGAAACGTCAATCTTCTGACGGGGCGGGAAAGGTCCATTGTTGAATGCCATAAATATGCGTTGTACTCCGCCTCTCTCGAGCAAACCACGGAGTTTCTTAATTTTTTTCCTGCCGGCTTGGGACAGGGGTAAAGCACTTACTTTTACCTCTTTTCGTTAAGGCGCGACCTATTTTCAGCCCACATAATGAATGCAGACTCGAAAAAAACTATCCTTTAACTTGCAACCACTATACCATTTCTAGCGAAAAATGTCAAGGGGGGCTCTCTACAGGGTGGCCATCTACAGTTGGCGCCCTCAATGGCAACAATCCAATATCCAATCTGTCCCGAACCCGAATCCAAAAAACACGACCTAGATTATCCCCCTTACTTCATCCAAAATCTCTTGCGGCACGGGATCCCGCTCCGGGCTGATTCCAGGGTAGCGCCACGCGGTAATGATCTTGAGTGCCTTGCGACGGCTTCCCTCTCCATCCGCGAGCCGATACATCACCCAGATTTCGGCATAGGTTTTTCCATCTGCCAGCTGCATGGAGGCAACGGTTTTTGGAGCAATCCCCTCTTCGGTGCGTTTTGGAAAGCGAATAATCCGCTTCACGCGGGATTCGGAAATCCGATAATACTGCATCTTGTAACGCGCGTGCGATGTCCACTGATATTTCTCAATGGCCGGCCGAATAACCCTCCCAAAAGCCAACGCCTTCCCCCCGAAGCCGGGCTTTTTTCGCAGACGCATCGCGATGGCGGCAGTCATAACTAACGAAAACGGATAGGAATGCTTATCTCGTCGTCGTTTTCCGGCAAGCCCGACGGATTATCTTTTTGCAAAACCAGAATCCCCGTGTCGGTTACCGCCGCCGTGAAATTCACGCTCACCACAAAGGGAACAAAATCCGTTGTCATCCATTCGTCTTGCGCTTGGGCAATACCCACGCCAAGCTCGCGCCCGCGCGCGTCGAGCACCCTCACGGGAAAAGATGCTTCAAAAAACCAAAGACCGCGAGCCCTGCCCGACACCTGAATCGGACTCTTCACGAGACTTCCGGGGAGAGGGGTATGTGCCACGATCAAGTCATCATGGTTTTTTACCGCCGGAGATGACTGTGCCCTATCCGCATAGGTAACCCGATAGACGATCCCCGCTTTGTCATCGGAGATGTACATAATCCCGCCGGGCATGGCAAGAATATCGGCAGGGCGGCCAAGCGCCTCACCCTCTTTAGTCAGCCAACCGGAGATAAAATTCTCCTCGCCTAAAAATTTTCCTTGTGCGTCAAGTTTCATGCGCACCACCGTATAACCAGTAGGCTCGCTCCGATTCCAGGAACCATGATAGGCCACAAACGCGTTATACCAATACTCCTCGGGCCAGCCCTCCTCGGGAGCAAAGGCGATGCCGAGCGGCGCCGAGTGCGCCTGGATCTCTATCTGCGGCGGCATACTCTCCGCGCAGGGATCGCGGACATACACCTTTTTATCAAACTGCGTATCGTGGATATTTTTTCCGTAGCATATGGGCCAGCCGTAGTTCTTCCCCTCCTCGACGATATTGATTTCATCCGGCGGCGCGTTGTCTCCGAGCCAATCGCGTCCCATTTCCGTCACCCATACCGCGCCAGTTACCGGATGAGTGGCCAAGAAGACGGCATTGCGCAAACCCGACGCAAACACCTTGAGATCACTCCCGTCGGCATTCGCGATGAGAACTTTGGCGAGGCGCCAATCCTTTTCTTCGCAGACATCACAGCTTGATCCGACGGAAATAAGAAGTTTGCCGTCATTAGGGTGCGGCAAAAACATCAGCGTCCGAGTAAAATGCCTCCCGCCCGAGGGAAGATCGATAATCTTCTTTCGATTGACAGTTCGCAAAGTCCCGGGTTCGATATCATAGGTGGAAACCGCGTCCACTTCCGCAACATATAATTTGCAACGCTCGCCCTCGCAACGGAACGCAAGCCCATGTGGTTTGTTTAAATTTTCCGCGACCACGCGTGCGTCCTCCGCCTTGCCATCGCCATCGCGATCACGCAGGGCGAAAATTTTTCCCTGCGAAGTACTGCTGGTAAAAAGCGCCCCCTCCGGACCCCACGCGAGAACGCGCGGACTCCCGAAATCTTTGGCAAAAATGGAAATAGAAAAACCCGGGGCGAGTTTGAGCGGCATGCCGGTCGTGTTCTCGGAAGATTTTGGCGGGACGGCCTTGGGTGTCTCCGCCTCTTCGATCAACTCGGCGATATCCTGCGATGGCGGCGCGACTGCAGGACGAACCGCACGCCACATATTCATGGCACGGGGAACAAAAATAAACGCCGCCCCCGCAACAAGGAACAAAATTCCAACCAAAGATACAAAATGCTTTCGCAACATAATTCTCTGGATTCCCGCCGAAGTTTATCCCGCTGGACCCCACATTCCGCCAGAGGCAGACTGGGTGACAAAGCGGGGCGGGAATGACAAATATTGTTTTTACCTTCTTCCTTGTACCTGAAAATTATTCATCAAGTCCAATGACCTTACTGCGCGCCGTGTGACCCGAAATAATGCGCAGGCGCGAAGGCACCACTCCCAGATATTTTCCAACCACTTTGAGCACGGCCGCATTCGCCCGCCCCTGGATAGGCGGTTCGGTTACCCATACCCGAAGCTGTGTCTGATCTTTTTCCGCCTCTATCCCATTCTCGTGGGCATGCGGCGTTACGCGTACATAGAATTTCATAGATTGAGTCTGTAGAGAAATGACTAAGAATTTTCCCTGAAAATCACCAGATATCCT
>JBBTTG010000026.1:0-4518 GCA_038064355.1 Patescibacteria group bacterium | reverse complement strand
CATGGCAAGCCATGGGGTATTCTGGACAAAAAATAAAAAAACACGGGTGCGGTCTACGCCCCGATATAATATATATTTTTCTGGACGCTCGCACCCGGTAGGTCTCGTGCCGACTTGACCTTCCCATGCGAGAAAATCTTGTGAGCGCGAAGCCTATAAAGGGCCACCTCTCTACCCTTCCTTGGGAGAAACTCCCGAGGATGTATTGCCTGCTTCCGGTGAGGCGAACCGATGAAAGACGAAGATACAAACAGCACGAAGCTGTTTTTGAAGGGAAGAGTACAGAGGGAAGAATTACCCTCCTCAATTCCGTTTGAGGCGGAGTGAGTCAGGGCAATCTCTTCTTATTGGTAAAGAGCGAACAGCCTTCACTGTGTAAATCCATTATACAGGAAAAAACGAGTCTCGTCAATACTCAAGTATGGCTTAAAATAAGGCTATCCACAAAGTTATCCACTTCCCCACAGGACTTATGAACACAAAAAGTGGCCATTGTGGACAGAATACCCACTTTATCCACAATTTATTCTCTATAGAGTCTCTATTTTCTAATCTTGCTTTATTTGAACGAAAATATTGAAAAACAGTGGTAGTGAGTTACTCAAATAGACATATCCATCCATGATTCCGCCGAGAATTGAACTCTTTTTGTCCCCAATGGTCAGAAAATCGCCAAAATAGTGGGTTTTGGGTACTTTGCTCTCATCAACGGCGCGCATCCATGTATCATCGGGGAGACGAATATCTTTTTGTGCCGGAGAAAGGCGCAAAAACGCCGCTCGAAGCTCTTTTTCAAGCCTGGTGAGATTCCACCCATCCGCGGGAATACGGACGAGAAAATCCTTTTGGTATGCTGAAAAAAGCCCTCCGTACGACGATTCTTGAGCTAAAAAGGGAAACACTCCAGCTATCCTTCCGGGAAGCGGCAATGGGGAGCTGATGCGAACCAGGGATGCCCCTCCGTCCATTTTCACCCTCTCCGGCAACGCTTTGGTATCGCTTTCTTGCCGGAAAACGGCAAGATGAGAACGCAAAAAGACAATAACGAGGATCAGGAGGGCGGCACAGACACACAGCGCCACTACCAAGGCCTCCAAGAAAAAACGACCCCGACGGGTGTCGGGGATCCGTTTTTGTGCCAGATATTGCTTGATTGGAAGCATACCTCCTCCTGGAATACCCCTTATCGGTCGCGATGCCCGCCGCCAAAGGGACGCCGCGGTCGAGATCCGCGATCATCTCCGCCATCTTCACGCGGTGGCCGAGGAGCATCTCCGCCGGGCAGAAGCGCGCGGCGAGAAAGATTGATGCGTCCCAAGTCATCAATCGCGATCACTTTCACTTTTACCATGTCTCCGATATTCACCACGTCCGATACCCTTGCCACACGCTGGGTGTCGAGCTCGGAAATATGCACCATGCCATCCTGCTTTGGCAAAATCTCGACAAAAGCGCCAAAATCCAAGATGCGCACTACCTTTCCTTCAAAAATTTCACCTACTTTTACCTCGCGCGTAAGACTGCGCACCCATTCGGCGGCCCTCTCACCCGCTTCGGCCGAGACAGAAGTGATCATCACCAATCCGTCATCCTCGATATCAATCGTGGCGCCGGTCTTGTCGATAATTTCATTGATCATCTTTCCGCCCGGACCGATAACATCGCGAATCTTCTCGGGATTGATGCGCAGAGAAATAATGCGCGGAGCATATTGAGAAAGTTCTTTGCGAGGTTCGGCGATGGCGGCGGTCATGACATCCAAAATCTGCAAACGCGCCTCGCGAGCTTGCTCCAGCGTTGCCTGCACGATTTCCATGGAGAGACCAGCGGTCTTGGTATCCATCTGCACGGCGGTAATGCCGTCGCGCGTTCCGGCGATCTTGAAATCCATACCGCCATCGGCATCTTCGAGATCTTGCAGGTCGGTGATCACCTTCCATGCGCCGCCTTCACCCGAGGCAAGACCCATGGCGATACCGGCTACCGGTTTTTTAATCGGTACACCCGCGTCCATGAGCGCCAATGTCGCAGCGCAGGTTGAACCCATTGACGAAGAGCCATTGGACGAAAGCACCTCGGACACGACTCGAATCGTATAAGGGAATGCTTCGCGCAGCGGCATCATCGGTTGTATCGCGCGCTCGGCCAATGCCCCGTGCCCAATCTCTCGACGGCCGGGACCAAACATGCGGCCGGTTTCTCCCACGCTGTAGGGAGGAAAATTATAATGGTGAAAATAGTGTTTTTTACCCGAGAGCTCCATGCCATCAAGCGTCTGCTCAAGCGAGGGCGCGCCAAGGGTTACCGCTGAAAGCACTTGGGTTTCCCCGCGCGAGAAAAGCGAAGAGCCGTGAGTGCGCGGTACAAGCCCCACCTCCGCCGAAAGCGCGCGGATATCGCGGATGCCGCGACCGTCCACCCGTTTTTCTTCTTCAAGGATCATGCGGCTGATGGCCGCCTCAACGGCGCCATACACATAAGTCACGCCGATTTTGCGTTTCTCCTTGCTGTAGTTTAAATTTTTCAAATGCTCATCCACGAGGGCTTTGAGCTGTCCGATCATCTCGCGGCGCGCGGCCTTGGTCGCGTGCGTGTCGGCGAAAATCAAATCCATTTTTTTCGCAAGCAGGCTTTCTGTTTCTTTGATGACCAGTTCTGATTCCTCGCGATCTTTCAGCTCATCGGGCGAGGTCGGGGCTTCCACCACGGCGCGTTTCGTCTTACCGACTTTGGCGCGCACCTCTTCGATGAGGGTGATCACCTTGCGAGCATGCTTTTGCCCGAAAAGAACCGCTTCATACATATCTTTCTCGTTCACCTCGCTCGCACCCGCTTCGGCCATGATCAACTTGTCGCCGACAAACGAAAGCACGAGATCCAGGTCTGATTTTTCCCGAGCGGCATAGGTTGGATTCAACACCCACTCACCGCCCACGCGGCCCACGCGAAGACCGGCGATAGGCCCCTTCCAAGGAATATCGGAAATCGTAACCGCGCATGAGGCGCCGATGAGCGCCATAATATCTGAATCATTTTCCCCGTCTACCGAAAGCACGGTGGTAATCACCTGCAACTCATTGCGGATGCGGTCGTCAAAAAGCGGCCGCAGGGATCGATCAATAAGTCGCCCGGTAAGAATCGCCTCATCGGAAGGGCGGCCTTCGCGTTTGATAAACCGAGAACTTTTAATCTTCCCAGCGGCGTAGAGACGCTCTTCGTATTCCACGGCGAGCGGCAAAAAATCAATCCCTTCGCGCGGATTTCTCGACATGACGACGGTGGCAAGCACCATGGTATCGCCATAGCGCACGATACAGCTTCCGTCCGCCTGCGCGG
Source organism: Patescibacteria group bacterium (assembly GCA_038064355.1). Lineage (GTDB taxonomy): Bacteria > Patescibacteriota > Patescibacteriia > GWA2-47-26 > GWA2-47-26 > JBBTTG01. Next base: position 1,182 of record JBBTTG010000026.1, on the reverse strand, counting down.
CGAGTTTGCCGGTTTCAATTGTTAATTTCTTTCCTCCCCAATCGGTCTCAAAACGTTCTTGCATAAGGTTCCGGCGCTCCCGGAGAAGCCAAAGACAGGCACAAGCCGGTCTCGATGTCTCCCCGCGAACGCGCTTTCTTCATCTTTAATTATTTTTTTAAGTATTTAAATATTTAAGTATTTCAAACTAAGACCACGGCGTTTCCACCGGATAGATATTCCCGCTGTTTTCCGGCTCCTTCGGCTCTTGCGGCTCTTGTCCTCCCACGCGCCGCTCGGACTTCATCAAATATCGGCGCTTGTCGGAAGAGAGATCGGTAAACCCGTCTGCCACATCCAAAAGCTTACTGGACGTTGTCTCGCGAAAGCTCATCACCTCCACTAAGCATCCTTTTGTCCCCTGAAGGTACTCCACCAACGGACAAAAATCTCCATCCCCGGAAAGCAACACCACCGCGTCCACCTTGTCGGCAAGCTTAATGGCGTCAACCGCAAGACCCACGTCCCAATCAGCCTTCTTGGCGCCGCCTAGAAATATCTGCAGATCCTTCTCTTTGGTTTCAATGCCGAGTTTGTAGAGCGCGTCAAAAAACGGACGCTCTTCTCCACTTTTGGTTCTGACCACATAGGCGATCGCGCGCGTGAGCTTGCGACCGGCAACAGCGTCTTCGAGAATATTTTTAAAATTCACGCGGCTGTCATACAAATTCTTGGCGGAATAATACATATTCTGCGTATCAATAAAAACAGCAACTCGTTGCTCCGGATGTTTGATCATACTTTTATATAAAAAATACTTCTTTTAAAAAATGAAAATCTAATGAAAACCTTGAGAACACACAAAACGCGAATCAGGTTCGCGTTTTGAAAAAACTAGACCTTGAGTCTTGCGGCAAGCGTCTCGTGCCGTTTTGGATCCTCGCCCAAGAGATACTTGAGCATCCGGCGTCGCTCGGAAATCTTACGCAAAAGACCGCGGCGAGAAGAGAAATCTTTCTTATGAGTACCCAGGTGCTTTATGAGATCCTCCATCTCGGCGGATAAAATGGCAATTTGCACCTCGGGCGACCCCGTATCTCCCTCGTGAGTCTTAAACTTCTCAATAACCTTCTCTTTGGCTTTTTTGTCGAGCATACCCAGTATATCAACCCCGACATGGGGCAAGTAAGATTAATCTTTATA
>JBBTTG010000025.1:0-26334 GCA_038064355.1 Patescibacteria group bacterium | reverse complement strand
AAGATTCCTCTTTTCGGTCGGTTTTTCAGTGAACGCTTTACTATACCACGCCTCAGGGATCCTGTCAAGTTTTGAAGATTGACGCAGTAACTATAGCATATTATGCGCTATGAAGTACAAATAACGCATCCCAAGATAGCAATGCTGTGAATGGCAAAATCTGCAAACACAAAAGCCGCCTTTAAGGCGGCTGTCTGTGATGAGGGCTGTCCTCTGGGGCTACTTCTTGTCCATTTGCGGGTAGGCGGAATCGAACCGCCGACTCAACCTTGGCAAGGTCGTGTTTTACCACTAAACCATACCCGCGTGTTGTTTAAGCATACCTATAGTATGGCAAGTGTCCGGCAAGGTCAAGAGTTTTGTCCGCCTCCCGGGGGACGCCGTATCAAACCGAAGAGCGCCGCGGAGGCGATAAACCGCGCGATGCGTTGTCTAAAAAACGCCGCGGCAATGGCTCCCGTAGTGCCAACCGTGACCGCTCCGTAGGGCACACTCTTTCCATTCTCCTCCTTATTCTCCCGTGTCGTCATTGCCGACGCTCCATCTCTAAGCACCTCAATATCTGCGGCCGATCGCGGTAAAATTTCGTATATATCCCCGCGCTGGCTCACGATCCCCACCACCTTCACCTGCATCCCCTCCACTAAACTCCCCGAATCGATTCCAGTGCCGTTCTTTATGGAAATCACCACCTCACCATTGTCGTCATCAATCACCGCTTTTGATCCCTTGGTCTCAATTACCGTACCGTGCACCGCTACTAAATTCCCTTCGTACTCCTCACCGACATCGGCAGATCCAACCTCATGCGGCATGGGCGGTGGACCACCGGATATCACTTTGAGAGACTCACGCGCGCTCACTTTTATCCGACGTTCTCCCCGGGCTTCGGAAAGTTCGCCTTCCACCTCCACCACATCCCCCACCTTCATCTCCGGAAAATCTTTTTTGTTCATATAGATTTGGATACCGCTACCCGAGAGATAAAATATCTGGCTCCCGAGCACTCCCGGCGGTACCGCCACCGCCCCGCGTACTTTCACGCGAGCGCCCACTGGCTCATCGCGTACTTCGGAAAGCGAAAACTCAACCGCCACACTGTTTCTTCCACCCGATGCCCCACCCGCCGCAGCAAGCTCGCTATTCTTCTCTCCTTTGGTGGGCGCGCGCCAGGCAAACGAGCCGCCCAGTTGCCTCGACCAACTTAATCCCTCGCTTGATTTGGTGTAGACCGTCTCATTGAGCAATTTTCCCGCCGGATCAAAAAGACGAACACGGTCGCCCTCATTATTGAACGCCAAACCCGTAACACCTCTCTCTAAAACAAAATACGAATGCGGTTCGGCGACAACGCCTTTTATCACATACGGACGGCTTCCCCCTTCGACGTCATCCAGGGAAAACCCGTCGAGATTCACAGGAGTGCCACCGTCATAAAAAAGTTCGATCCATTCCTGCGCGTCGCTCCCTTCCGGGTTAGGCAATACTTCGGAAATAAAAATGGTTCCGTTTGATGCAACAGTGGAATCCCCCACTGCGATCGTAAAATCTTTTTTTGCGGTTTCCTTGCCGTCGCTTATCTCGAGGACGATAGTCTGCTCGCCATCGGCATCAAAAACGCGCCTCAATACGGATCCATTCACCGCCTCGCCGCCGACGATCCAGGTAAAAGTAAGCGTATCGCCATCGGGATCCGAAGAATCCCCGGCGTCAATCTCCACCGACTCGCCTTTTTTCGCCGCTGTCGGCGCGTCGGTGGAAATCACCGGCGGATGATTTTGATTCTTGAATATGTTTGCCTTGCCGGGTGTCGTCTCCGAAGTCCATTGCCATTTGCCGTCAATCAAGGCATAGCTCTGCCCGGGTTTTGCGGCCGCGGATAAAACTTGGTCCTTTTGCGCGTCATCCGGAGAAAAGAGTGTCACTGTTTCTTTATTATTATTGAGCGCGATCTTGCTCTGCGCGCGCCACACGGCCAAAAATCCTGAAGCCGGCACCGTGAAATTTCCAAAAACATATCGCGTGCCGGACGCGTCTTTGAGATACCATCCGGCAAGATTCACCGCCCGGGGTTCAAAATTCTGAAGTTCAATAAACTCACCCGACGCCTCTTCGCCTTCTGGGTCGGGCAAAAACTCGCTGATCAAAATTTTCGCGCTGATAATCGTTTCGCCTGCCGAAACGGACACATTCGCCTTGCCGCGCGTCGGAGAAAAACTCATCCGAAAATCCTGGCTGTTGTTTTTGGCATCACATCCGTCGCAAGCGCGCGCTATGGAAGCGGGATCCGAGGCGACCTGCGCATTGTCTTTCACATTGCCATCGTCCCAAACGCCATAGGCCACGCGATCAAAAATATTCCCTTGCACATCTTTGAGGTACATCACATCTCCGCCGTTATTGAGATTTCCTGAAATAGGCCCTGCCGCCATAAACTGTCCCGGTATGGAAGTACCGGCGAGTTTTGTTTTCCCGCCCGAGCCTTCTTCTATATACCATCCTGTAAAATCCACGGACGTATCCCCGGCGTTATAGATTTCAACCCACTCCTCCTCGCCATCCGCGGGGTCACTCACGAATTCATTGATATACAAAAGCGCTTTGGGTACGGTGGATGTTTTTGTCTCGACATTGTTGCCACCGATGGTCTCGGTCACCGTGATGACATTGGACGCGCCCTTGGTCGGACTGTCGCTCACGGAAAAATCCGCGTTGTCCGCGCCCGTGTCTCCTCCATTGCTTTTGCGCGCCACCGACTGCCCGGATTTCGGAGACGCTGGCGCGTTGTCGGCGATATTGCCGTCATTCCAGTCTCCATACGCCACGCTGTCGATAGTTGCGCCATCGGGAGACTTGAGAATAATAATATCTCCCTCGTTATTGAGCCGTGCGGAGCTCAATTCAAAAACAGCATACCGCGCGGAAGATGTCAGTGTCCCCGTTGGAGAAAAAATCACATTCCCCGTGCCGTCATATATTTTCCACCCGTCGAGCGCGACACTTTCCGCACGATTCAGATAAAGCTCTATCCACTCGTTGCCGCTTTCCGGCTGGGCGACAAATTCATTCATCGCAACATCACTCGCGGTAAATGATCCTCCACCTCCCGATGGCGGAGGCGTGAAAACATCTGTAATGATATTCGCGGCGCCTTTGGTCACTGTCGTCGTGACCGCAAAATCCTGCGCGTCATTGCCAGTATCCTGGCTACTCCCAATGCGCGCGATGGAGTTCGGATCATCGGCAGACGGCGCATTATTGGACACATCTCCGTCATCCCAGTCTCCGTAGGTCATTGTGTCTATCGCGACGCTACTCGCATTTTGAAACGTCACGACATCGCCGCTGTTATTCAATTTTGATGAGGAAATATCCACCACAAAAAACCCGCCTGCTGGAATACTCCCCGCGAGCGTGGCAATGGCGCTCCCCGACCCGTCATAGATTTTAAACCCCGAGATATCAAAACTGTTCGCAGTCTTATTGAACAATTCTATCCACTCATTGCTTCCCAAGACCGGATCCGCCACCAGTTCATTGATGACCATATCGCCGGCCACGGGCGTAGGCGCTGGCGGCAACGGACAATCAGCCGAACAATTATTTGAATCTTCGCCCGTTTCGCAAGTTGCATTCCCGCAAACCGGCCCCTGCTGAATCGGCGGCTGTGGCGAGCTTTGACTGTTCTGCGGATTGGGTGAGGTCTGCAAAGAAAAATCATTCGCATTATTTTCTGTATCCTCTCCGCTCCCGCTTACACCACCCGGCTTTCGCTCAACACTTTGATTGTCGGGAGGAACAGGTATTGCGCCACTCTCAAAGTCGCCCGCGGATCCAAAACCGATTTTATCCACCAAGGCGACCCCTGCATCGCTATAAAGCAACACTGTATTATTGCTGGTAACAAAATTTGATGTTTGCGAATATTGTACATCCCCCGCGACAACGCCATCATAATCGCTTTGTGGTGTTATGAGAAAAAATCCGTGAGCAGGCACCGTCCCATTCAAATTTGAAACCAAATTGGACTGCGTTCCGCTACTGATCTTTTTAGTTAAACGCCAGCCATTCATTACAATAGGACTATTCGTTGGATTGTAAATCTCCACAAATTCGTCGTTTGCCTTTTGTCCGCTCACCTGCACCTCGGAAATAACAAGATGGCTCGCCGTTTGCGCGCGGAGCGAAAGCGGAAAAAGAAAAAAGATAAACACGACGATGAGTCCAAAAAACAATCTTCCCATCACGAGCATATTTTTGCAGTATACTCCTTCCCCTTGCAGTCGAAAACACCGACCGCGCACATCGACCGCGATACAAATTCTTGAAAAATTCGCTTTTTATGCTATACTCGGAAAACATTATGCCGAGGTGGCGAAACTGGCAGACGCGCCAGCCTTAGGAGCTGGTGGGGCAACCCTTGAGAGTTCAAATCTCTCCCTCGGCAAAGAGAGCATCAAGATATTGCGGCAATAACTTGCTTATGATATAAATTCTCCATCATTTCATTTGGAATTTACGCGATGGGCCCTTAGCTCAGCTGGTAGAGCGCTTCCATGGCATGGAAGAGGTCAGCGGTTCGATCCCGCTAGGGTCCACAATTCTTCGCGCAGCGGAGAATGCCCTTCGTAGCTTTAGCGAAGAAGGGCTGTCGATAGTCAAAGTTTGTGCCATTTATTACGGCTGCGCTACGAATGGCACAGCCATAAAAATCCAAAATGTTTTACGTCTACATCATCGAGAGCATAAATTTCCCAAAACAGTTTTATACCGGTTTTTCAGAAAATATCGATGGAAGGTTAGATGATCATAATAAAGGAAAATCGATTCACACCAATAAGTTTAAACCGTGGAAAATGCTTTATTATTCTGTTTTTGATGACAAAAAGCGGGCTTTGGATTTTGAAAAATATCTAAAGACAGCATCTGGTATAGCCTTTAGAAATAAGAGGCTAATATAAAAAAATTATTCCTCATATCGCAATCTATGACAAACAACCCGCTACTTCACATTAAAGTAATCGCCGGCAGTACCCGCGAAGGCCGCTTTAGCGACAAAGCGGCCGCATGGATCGCCGAGGAAATCAAGAAACAGGAGGGAGTCGCGGTCGATGTGCTGGACTTGCGCGATTACGATATGCCATTTTTTAACGAGCCGATGAGTCCGTCGTTCAAACAGGAACCATACAAAAACGAGGCGGTCGCGCGTTTTACAAAGAAAATAGAAGAAGGAGACGCCTTTGTCATTGTTACGCCTGAATATAATCACGGGACGTCAGGGGTGCTCAAAAACGCACTCGACTGGGTCTATCAGGAATGGAATAATAAGCCTGTTTCTTTCGTGAGTTATGGTAGCACTGGAGGGTCGCGCGCCGTGGAGCAGTTGCGCCTCAACGCCATAGAGCTTCAAATGGCACCAATCCGAGCGGCCGTACACATCCCGGGCGAGCAATATTTCCCCGTGGTATTCGGCAAGATAAACGCCAGCGAACTGTTTGCCCTGCAATCAGACAAAGCTGAGGCTATGATAACCCAGCTTTTGTGGTGGACACGTGCCCTTAAAAACGCTCGTGGGTAAGGGTAACCCTTCGGTGCTGGGCCGTCATAAACATCATACCAGCCACATGGGACGTTTTTAGTAATCCCGCAATGTTCATGTCCATCTTGGACTCGAAGTGTCTTTTCTTTTTTCTCTTATTCTGCTATACTCCCCGTCACTATGAGTTTCAAAGTCGGTATTGTCGGACTCCCCAACGTCGGTAAATCCACTCTCTTTAAAGCCCTGACCAAAAAGCAGGTCTTGATTGCTAACTATCCATTTGCCACGATCGATCCCAATGTTGGCATCGCGGAAGTCCCCGACGAACGTTTGAACCAGCTCGCGCAGGTGTCGCAGTCTGAAAAAATCATCCCGACCACGATCGAATTTTATGATATCGCCGGACTCGTCCGCGGGGCATATAAAGGAGAGGGGCTCGGAAATCAATTTCTTTCGCATATACGCGATGTGGATGCCATCGCCCACGTCGTGCGCGCGTTCGTGGATGACAACATCATCCACGTGCACGGCTCACCCGATCCGAAAAACGACGCGGAAGTCATCGGCATTGAGCTCTGTATGGCGGATCTCAAAACGGTGGAACGGCGATTCAACGAAGTGGAAGGAAAAGCGAAATCCGGAGACAAAAACGCCGCCGCCCTGCGCGATATTCTGGGAAAAGTGAAAGACGCCCTCGGGCGCGGGACATGGGCCGGCGAAGTGGAAGCAACCGACGAGGAGCAAGTGCTTCTGCGGGAGCTCAACCTCCTCACCTTGAAGCCTATGATGTATGTCATCAATGACGACGAGAATTTTTCGCACCGAGATACCCTACCCGCACTTGAGCCGCACGTGCTCGTCTCCGCCAAAATCGAATCCGAGCTCTCCGAACTCCCCGATGCGGAAGCGCGCGAGATGATGCAATCCCTCGGCATAAAACAGTCCGGGCTCGAGAAACTCATCGTCGCAAGCTACCAACTGCTTGATCTGATTACTTTTTTTACCAGCGGCCCAAAGGAAACCCGCGCCTGGACGGTGCGCAAGGGCGCCAAAGCCCCCGAAGCCGCCGGGGTCATCCACAGCGATTTTGAAAAAACATTCATCCGCGCCGAAATCATTCACTGGAAAGATTTTGTGGAATGTAAAGGGGAAGCCGGAGTCAAAGAAAAAGGCCTCCTGCGAGTGGAAGGCAAAGACTACGAAATGCGCGACGGCGATGTCTGCCACTTTCGAGTTGGCGTGTAAACGAATTTTCGTTTTGTAAAAAACCGGACCTTATGGGGTCCGGTTGCTGTCTTATTGCATCCCTCCTTCATCCTTCTCCCCTTGCAGATGTGTATCGAAATGTGCATCCAGATCGAGCAAAAGCTCGACAATTGCCGCCTGCACGGTCTCCTTGCCAATTTTTCTATTGGCTTCTTCGAGACGTAAGTGCGTCTCGGCCGTTTCCTTTGCGAACACATCTACCTCTTCCCTGGCGCGCACCTGCGCCTCTACCAAACGAGCGACCAGCCGACTGGTGAGCTCACCATTCAGACGTGCGATCCTCCGCATCAAACCCGGGGACTTCTCCCACACCAGCTCCACCATGCTTTTGTCCAGGATAATGGCCTGAGTTTTGGTGATGGCTATGGCGGTCGAATGATATCGCCCCTCCTCAAACACCTCCGATGCACCAAACACCGCTCCGGTCATAAGAATGGACAGCGTGAGATCTCCATCACCCGGCACGTGAACCGTCATATGCACGATCCCATTGAGAAGGAAGGCAAAAAAATTCGCGATGTCCTTTTCTTTATAAATCACCTCCCCCGCTTGGTACTCCCGCGTGTATTTTTTCAGCACTGCGGTTACTTCTGCGGTTTCTTCACTGTTGGTGTTCATGGCATTCCTCCCATGATGAAAGGTTGATGGAACGTTCTCAAGGAACAGGATTTGAACATTCCACTTTATCACGATTTGACCTTTTTGTCAAGGACGGGGCGGTTGTGCGGCTGTATGGCGTCTGTCTCTGTATCGTTGAACTGAAATACGAAAATCTCGCGCAGGACTTTCTGCGAGGGGCGAGAGTATATAATGGAGTGAGTAGCGGGGAGTGAGTAGCGGGGAGTTGACCCTTGCGGCAGTAAAGGAATTGATTGAAATCCTACTTTTTTGATTTGCGACAAGACACCCTCGGAGGTTTTATCGAGTTTATCGCTCTGCTTGAACGCGGGAAAGACGAACACGACCTTGCCGCCGGGTTTGAGAATTTTGGCAAATTCCTGAAACGCCTTGGTATACAATTTTACGAGATCTCTGATAACCCCCGCCACCTGCCCTCGCCCCTGGTTGACTGGTCCCAAATACGGCTCGGTAACAATGACATCAACCGAATGCGCCGTTACCTGTTTTGAAATTGTCTCGGCGGGAGAAATAAAAAGCTTCAGCCCGCGAGAGGCGGCGGTAAGTTGATAGCGGCTCGCGAGCCAATCAAAATTCTTCCGTGTGGCCTCCGCCATTTTCTGCTCCAGGTCGCTCCCAATGAGCCTGGTGTAACCCATCATGGCCGCTTCGGCAAGCACCGTGCCAAACCCGCAAAACGGATCAAACAAAACGGCGCCAAGCGGGGTCGCCGACAAATTGATCAAAATCTTTGCCAGTTGCACCGGAAGCATTCCCACCGACATTTCATGCACTGGTCGGCCGAAATCCCTGGCGGAAGCGTCTCCAAATTCCTGCACATCGAGAGTTTTTCCAAGAAACGTTTTCTCCTGATCAAAAAAAATGCAAAATTCCGCCCCACGATTGAGCAGGTGGTTGGTTTTAACAATCACCGACGAGAGCGCCGCTTCTTTTGAAGTAACCAACCGCGAACGCACGCCCGCCTCTTGCAGTTGTTTTTTGATGGAGATGCCAAGGTGCCGAAGGTCTTGCACCGAAAGAATTTTCATGGAACTTGCGACTCGATAGGCACTCAACCCAAAATAACGCTTCCCTTCTTCTGACTCACCCGTCTGCGACATGGCCTCCACAATATGTGTTTCAATGGCATCGCGCGCGCCGCTCTCCCACTGCCCGATGACTTCCCCTATCTTTACCGTGCCTCCCAGACGCTTCATAAAAGGCGCGGGGTTTGTTTCACTTTCCAAAAGAAGCACTCCGCCCGAACAGACCTCATCCTGCCAGCGCGCGGAGGGGAAAACCGAAAAAAGCTCTGCCAGAGAGAGCTCGGGATTCCTCCCTAAAATGAAAAAATACCTCTTGAGGTGCTCCACTTGCATGTTTTAAGAGCTTATGTTACCATAGCGAAACCTATGAAATACGAACTGATAACCATTCTTACCCTCCAGACCGAACAAGACCTTGCTCTTACTGTAGGGAAAATTGAAGAAATGATCAAGCAGGCAGGCGGGGCTCCCTCCACCGGACGGCTCATGAGCCGCGGCAAGCTCGTGTATCCCGTACGCCACGAACGCCAGGGTATACACTACGCCATCCCTTTTGAATCGTCTCACGAGACGCTCAAAACGATGGAGAAAAGTCTGAAGCTCGTACAAGGACTCTTGCGCGTCATGGTCACCAAGGATGAAGGCATTGCCGCGCTGACCGCCCAAGCCAAAGCCGCTCCGGCGCGCGGATGGGCGAAGAAAGAAGAGCCGGCCACGCCTGCGGCTGAAATCCAGAGTGCCCCGGCCGAGACGCCCGTAGCCCCACCGGTCGAGGAAAAAAAAACGCTCCAGGATCTTGATAAACAGTTAAGTGATATTTTGAAAGAAAGCGTCTAGAACAGCTTCCGAGAATATGGATCTCAACAAGGCCATGATCATCGGCAACATGACGCGCGATCCCGAGGTGCGCGCGATCCCGAACGGACAGTCCGTCTGCTCGTTCAGCCTTGCCACCAATCGCTCCTGGACCGATGCCGCCGGACAAAAACAAGAACAGGCGGAATTTCACAACATCGTTGCCTGGGGTAAACTCGCCGAAATCTGCGGGCAATACCTCACCAAGGGTCGCAAGGTCTATATAGAAGGCCGCCTCCAGACGCGCGAGTGGGAAACACAGGAAGGCGTCAAGCGCAACCGCACCGAAATCGTTGCCGAGAACATGATCATCCTCGACCGCGGACAAGGACAGGGTGGACCGCGCCCCGCGGGACAAGCCAACCCTTTCGCCCCTGCGGCAAACCAATCAAACTCAATACCAACCGCGCCCGCAACAGATAACCCGGATGATACCATCAAAGTAGAAAACATTCCCTTCTAACTTCTATGCCGAAAACAACACAAAAACCCTGCCACTACTGCGTTGAGCAAAAACCGGTTGATTGGCAAGACACCGTCACCTTGAAGCATTTTGTTTCAAGCTACTGGAAGATTGCCCCCCAGCGCCGCTCGGGACTCTGTGCTCTTCATCAGCGCAAAGTCGCCAGCGCCATCAAACGCGCGCGCGTCATGGTGCTCATGCCGTATATTCCGGAGTAACTTTTCTCATAGCGCATAGTTTTACCTCCAATCCGATTGGTGTACGATACATCAATCGGATTCTCGTTTGTCCGCCATCCTCTTACCACATCCTCCCTACGCGCTACTCACTACTGCCTATCCCCCTATGTCCTGGAAGCGGCTGCAAAACCCTGTTTTACAAAAACGTCTCGTCCTGCGCGCCAGCATTATCGGACTCGTGCGAAAATTTTTTATTTCCCAAGGCTTTCTGGAGATGGAAACGCCTCTGGTCGTGCGCGCCGCGGGACAGGAACCGTATCTTGATCCTTTCGAGGTGAGTTTCCTCGGGCCAAAACAGGAAAAAGTGCCCGCCTATCTTATTACTTCGCCGGAATACGCGCACAAGAAACTCCTTGCCGCGGGCTTCAAAAAAACATTTGAAATCACCCGCAGTTTTCGCGGCGGAGAACCTTGGAGCGGGACGCACAATCCGGAATTTACGATGATCGAGTGGTACCACGCGGGGGTGGACTATCGCCAAACAATGCGTGAAGCCGAGGAGATGGTTTCTTTCGTGTGCGCCCGCATGCATCAGACGCCCCGCGCAAGTAAAAAATTAGAGATACCTTACCAAGGAAAAAAACTAAACATCGCTCCTCCTTGGGAGCGCCTTTCCATGCAAAAAGCCTGGGAACGCTATGCCAAAATTAAAAAAGGCGCTAATATCTGCGATCGAAAAACTCTCCTGAAGTTGTGTCGTGAACACGGATATAAAGTAAAAAATACGGAAAGTTACGACGACCTGTTTTTTAAAATCTTTCTTACGGAAGTGGAACCGAAACTCGGACTTGAAAAACCCACTTTTCTCTATGACTACCCCGCATCCATGGCCGCTTTGGCGCAGAAGAAAAAAAACGACCCCCGATGGGCCGAACGTTTTGAAGTCTATGCCGCGGGCATTGAACTTGGCAACGCGTTTTCGGAACTCACCGACGCCAAAGAACAAAGCAAGCGATTCCGAGAGGAAAAATGCCTGCGCCGCAAACTCAAAAAATCCTCAATTCCTTTGGACGAAGATTTCCTTGATGCTCTGAATCACATGCCGCCCTCGGCTGGTATTGCCTTTGGCATAGACCGTCTGGTTATGTTGCTCACGGACGCCAAATCCATTGACGAAGTCATCGCCTTTCCAGCCGCCGAAGTTTTTGAGAAACGTTCGTGAGGTTGAACAATTCGCCCCAGTATGGTGTAATACTTCACTACTCACTACAAATTATCTCCACTTCTATGGCCAAAGCATCAGAAATCAAAAAAGGTCTTGCAATTCTTTTTAAAAACGAACCCCACCTCATCGTGGACTTCCAGCACGTCAACCCCGGCAAAGGGTCTGCCTTTGTGCGCACGCGCCTCAAGGCGCTAAAAACCGGCAAGGTTGTGGAAACCACTTTCAAGTCAGAGGAGACCCTTGAGTTTGTGGACATGGAACGCAAAAAAGTCCAGTACCTTTATGGCGACGCCTCGGGGTATACGTTTATGGACATGGGTAACTACGAGCAATTCCCAATCAACGCCGATGTGGTGGGTGATACGGCGGCCTACTTCAAGGAAGGTATAGAGATCACGCTCCTGTTCTCCGAAGGAATACCTGTCACCGTCGAACTTCCCAAAAAAGTCACCCTGAAGGTGACCGAGACGCCTCCGGGCGTGCGTGGCGACACAGCCACCAACCTCACCAAGGAAGCAACTCTCGAAAACGGTCTCAAGGTTCGCGTACCCCTCTTCATTAAAGAGGGGGAGGCGCTTATCATCAACACCGACACCGGCGAATACGTGGAGAGGGCAGGCGAATAAAAGATTAAAAATACCCCGACGATTCTGTCGGGGTATTTTTTTCTGTATATTTTTTATTCCTCCTTTTCACTTTCGCCGGAGGGTACTCCAACATCTTCACCTCCGCTTGCGGCGGACTCTTTTTCGCGAACGGTTTTCCACACCGCGTCCCGGATTCTCCCATAGAGCTCCGGCGTCGCTTTCAAAAACATTCGCGCGGCTTCTCGTCCGACGCCCACTCGCGTGCCCTCAAAAGAATAGCTCGATCCGGCCTTCTGCACCACTCCCATGGCAACTCCGGTATCCAAAAGATCCGCGGCAAGCGATATCCCCTCATTGTACATAATATCAAACTCCGTAGTGCGGAACGGCGGGGCCACTTTATTTTTGACGATCTTCACTTTGATGCGATTACCGACAATATTGTCGCCTTGTTTGAGCTGCGCCGCCCGGCGCACATCAATGCGCACCGAAGAATAAAATTTCAGCGCATTGCCTCCGGTGGTCGTCTCGGGATTGCCGAACATAACACCTATTTTCATGCGGATCTGGTTGATAAAAACCAAGCACGTCCCGCTTTTTGAGATAATGGCCGTCAATTTTCGCAAAGCCTGTGACATGAGCCGCGCTTGCAGCCCCATATGCTGTTGACCCATTTCCCCCTCAATTTCCGCTTTGGGGGTGAGAGCCGCCACGGAATCCACCACGATCACATCCACCGCCCCCGAACGCACGAGCGTTTCCACAATTTCGAGTGCCTGCTCCCCCGTATCCGGCTGGGAGATAAGCATGTCGGCAACATTTACGCCGATTTTTTTGGCATATTCAGGATCAAGCGCGTGCTCGGCGTCCACAAAAGCCGCGAGTCCTCCTATTTTTTGCGTCTCGGCGATAATATGCTGAGCGAGCGTCGTTTTCCCGGAAGATTCCGGACCAAAAATTTCAATAATGCGTCCGCGCGGCACTCCGCCAACACCAAGCGCGATATCAAGCGAGGTACATCCGGTGGTGATCGCCTCCACCTGCATGCGGTGAGCATCGCCGAGTTTCATGATGGACCCTTCTCCGAACCGCTCCCTGATTTGTGCAAGCGCCGCCTCCACGGCGCGCGTTCGCTCTTTGTTTTCCTGTGTCTGTGATTTATTCATAACGTTCAAACTCCTCCGCTCCTGTTTTATAATTATGAGAAAATTTTGGGCCGCTCCGGCTGACCAATATCGTCCGCTCAATCACTCGCGGCCGGCTATAGCGCTTAAATGCTTTGACCTCAAGGGTATTGAGGCCGCCCTGAAGCGCCACGCGGAGAGAAAAATGTCCATCAAGGGTGGGCAAAACCTGACTGCCATTCACCGAAACTTGCGTGCCGGGCGTCGTTTTTCCCTCAAGGAGAATGGAACGCTCGTCGGTAACAAGGTTCTCGGAAGGCGACCAGACGGCAAGCGGCGGCGCAAACACCAATCCTCGGCACTCATAGGCCACATAGCTCACAAAAAGGATGGTTAGTACCGTGCCGACGATTTTTTTCATAGTGGTTCCGGAGTCAAGTAAATCAAGCAATCGTATCATTGCGCGGCTCTTCCTGCAACACAACTTGGGGAAGGGCACCCCCCTGCGATTGGAGTACCTCGCGGGGCTTCGCGCCATCAGCCGGACCAATAAACCCCGCGGCCTCGAGTAAATCCAAAATCCGCGCCGCGCGAGCATATCCCACCTTGAGACGCCGTTGCAAAAGAGAAGCCGAAGCCTTGCCCGCCTGAAGAATAATATCCTTCGCGTCACCCAAGAGCTCATCGCTGTCCTCACCATCAAAAACCCCGCCAAAAGCCATCCCCCCCTTCGGAGCTGTCACTTCCACATACTCGGGGGCATCGGAGCGCGCCTTGATATAGTTCACAATGCGGTGCACCTCTTCCTCACCCACATACGCCCCTTGGACGCGTTTGGGTTTACCGAGTTCCGAGTTGATAAAAAGCATATCACCGCGTCCAAGCAGTCGCTCGGCACCGACCGTGTCGAGAATGGTGCGCGAGTCAACGGAAGCGGCCACCGCGAATGCGATACGGGAAGTGATATTGGCCTTGATGAGGCCCGTAATAACATCCACACTCGGCCGCTGGGTAGCAAGAATCAAATGTATGCCCACCGCGCGCGCAAGCTGGGCGAGCCGCACGATGGAACCCTCCACTTCGGAGGCAGAGGTGGCCATGAGATCGGCAAGTTCATCCACAACGATGACCAAATACGGCATGCGATCCTCGGGCGAAACTTTTTCATTGTAACTTTTAATATCGCGCGCGCCCTTGCTTTCGAGTTTTGAAAATCGCGCATCCATTTCGCCAATGGCCCAACGCAGGGCATGAATAGTTTTTTTGACATCCGTCACCGCGGGGGAAATAAGGTGCGGGATTCCATTGTAGGCCGGCAGTTCCACGCGCTTCGGATCAATTAAGAGTAGTTTTAAATCTTCCGGACCATTTTCATATAAGAGACTCAAAATAATCGTGTTGAGACAAACGCTCTTCCCTGATCCGGTGGATCCGGCCACGAGCAAATGCGGCATACGCGCGAGGTCGGCCACATAGGGTTTACCAGAGACATCTTTTCCGAGCGCCACCGTGAGATTCGAAGTGCGCCGCGCGAATTCCTGGCTCTCGAGGACGTCCCGCAGACGCACCATCGCGGTTTTTTCATTGGGCACCTCAATACCAACAAGCGACTTGCCGGGAATAGGCGCCTCAATACGAAGCGACGAAGCCGCGAGCGCCAGCGCCAGATCATTTTGCAACGCGACGATGGAAGAAAGTTTCACGCCATCAGTCGGCCGCAGGGTGTATTGGGTGACGGTAGGGCCAACCGCCACCTCTCCCATCTCCACCTCGATGCCAAAATTGGCGAGCGTCTTTTGAATCATGGCGCTTCGCCCTCGAATATCACCGGCTAAGGCTTTTCCCCCATCTTTATCCAAAAGATCAATCGACAAATCAACTTTAGGCATACGCAATCGGCGCTTCGCCGGTTGTACGGAGAAAGACCCGTCCGCTTCATCGCCCTCTTCTCCTTCTTCTGTTTTCTCCCCCTCCTTTTCTTCCGCTTCCATCTTTCCTACCGGCACAGGAGCAATCGCCGCCTGTCCCCCTGTTGAATCCCGCGTTGTGAGATTCCCGGATTCGCCGATTTCCGATCTCCACCTCGAACCGAGCGAAAGCATCTTTCCCAGCGCGCGAAAAATCACGTTGCTTGAGGAGAGCAATCTCCCGATCGGCTGCGGCAAGATGAGAGAAAGGGAGATAAAAAACAAAGCGACAAGAATAACAAGTGACGCCCAGAATCCAAACAGTTGATAGAGAGGATAGGCAAGGTAGAGGCCGGCATAGCCTCCCCCGATACCCTGCTCCACCGCCGCGAATCCGGCCTGCCCCGGAAACTGAACCAAATGGACAAAGCCGAGTACGGTGAGAAGAAGGAGCACCAGGCCTGCCACGATCCTGGCGCGACTCTGCCGCACCGCGAAAAGAAAACCCAGCGCCACCAGCGCCGCGATGAACGCCAGCCGCAGTGAACCGAACAATTTCTGCATGCCAAAATCCAAGAAACGACCGGCCATGGAGGCAAGATCAAAATACGACAAGGCCAAGAGCCCTGCCGCGGCAAATAAAAAGATCCCGAATATCTCTCTTCGGGTTTCAGCGTCGAGTAACGGGAACTCTTCTTCCTGTTCTTTGCGTTTCTTGCGAGGCATAATCCAAATCACTCTTAGTATAACAAAGCCGAGACAAAAATAAAACTCCCTTGCAAAGGAACACGTAGGATCGAAAAGGGTAAGATGTGGAGAGAGATTTGTCCCGATACAAGATCGGAACGAGCCTTTTGCAGAGGCACCCCTTCAGAGAAGAAGCACCCCAATATAGAAAGGCGCACCTTCCTCTTTTTGATCGCTATGATGTCCCTTTGCCAGGGAGTTTTCCAATGTTCTTTTCTCTTGTAAGTGTAGCCCCGCAAATGGGCATTGTCAAGATACCTTTTATGGTTTCTATGATCATCCGAAAAAAAAGAAGGGGGTCAAATGGGTGTAATTGAAAACCCACTGTTCCCCCCTTGGTGAAAGAAACGGGTATATCGTTTCCGCGTAATGCATGGAGGTGGAGGCTGTGTTGAAATTGCCTCGGTCCACCTTGATCCATGCGACGAACGAATTTCTATTCCCCCACCTGAAACCGCCACACAGTGGCATGGCGGCTTCGGGTAGGGGCCTGTCGAGTCGTAGCGGAGCGAAACGCTCGTCGACAGGCGTAGAGGAAAGGAGCAAAGGGGACAGAAACTGGTTGGCAAATTGCGGAAATTGGGAAGGAAATCGCTCTGAATCTGCCGCTCGTGATCCGAGTCTGAAAATGGTGTTTAAAAGACTCGTGGCGCGCGACAAGTTCAGAACGACTCCCATTCGACCGTGCTCATGAGCGAGGCCGTTGCCCGGAAATATGGAGGCGAGTGCTTTCCCCGACCGAAGTCAGGGAAAGAATGTGGTTTCGATGAGGAAGCCGCGAGGGTAAGCCCGCGAGAACCATCATCTTGGCCGGTCCACCTCACCGCCCGCAAGGGCATAAGGTGGGTCTCTCTCCTCCAGGTTCCAGGGTAACGAAAAACTCACTCTGGACTTGTGGTATTTTTCGAGAGAAAGATACCAAAAACCCAAAGCGAGTTTCGCTGGACCACCCGTGTTTCCCGCGGTGGCTGCGGGTCTCTCTCCGTCCCTCCTCTCGCGAGAGGAGGGATCCGATTCAATTCTCAAGTTCCATTCTAACGACTTTACTATAGCACGAATTTGGGATTTTGTCAAGAGGGAAGCATGATTTTTATACCCTGTGGATAACTTGGGAAAAACCCACCGCATAGGTAAGCCATTTTCAAGAGAAAAATTTTCTTTTTTGGCTTAGATAAGCCAAAATCTACACTCCACTTGACAAAACACCGCTCTCCGCTTTTCCTTGACAAGACTTTCCACTCGTGATATTCTTGAAGTACTTTTCTGGCAGTACCGGCGCGAATTTCCGAATTTCCGCTTATTTTAGCACAAATTTTGGAGAGTTCCACGCCTCTGTTATCCACATATTTCAGCGTCAATTAAAGAGCATCGGTCACCCTTTCACAAGATGGGTGCTTTTTGTTTGCGCACCCGTGGGAAAGGAAGGGGCGTCCATTGCTCAATAACAATCATTAATTCTTCATCCCTTCGCCTATGCCGCGTCCCGCCTCTACCCTTACGCCCCCAAAATTTTTGAGCCAATATCCGGAGGTTGTACCGCTCCCGGACCTTATCGAGGTTCAGAAAGAATCCTACCGATGGCTTCTCATGAAGGGAATTAAGGAGCTTCTGGAAGAGGTCTCCCCAATCAAAGACTTCACCGGACGCGATCTTGAGCTTTGGTTTGAGGATTTCTATTTTGACGAACCGAAGTTTGATGAGGTGACCAGCAAGGCAAAAAATGTTACTTTTGAGGCTCCTCTGCGCGTGCGGGCGCGTCTTTCCAATAAGCGCACCGAGAAATCAAATGAACAGGAAGTCTATCTCGGGGATTTCCCACTCATGACACCGCGCGGCACTTTTGTCATCAACGGCATCGAGCGCACCGTCGTCCTTCAACTCGTCCGTTCAGCCGGAGCATTCTTCACTTCTGAAATCACACGCGGACGCCGCCACTATGGGGCCAAGGTGATTCCAAACCGCGGGGCATGGCTCGAGTTTGAAACCGACGCGAGCGGTGTCATCTGGGTAAAAATCGACCGGAAACGCAAGGTGGCGGTCACCTCACTCCTGCGCGCGTTCGGCTACAGTGATGACGCGACCATCCGGGGATTCTTCCAAGATGTCGACAAGCGTCCCGATTTCAGCTACATCGACACCACTATTAAAAAAGACGCGGCAGCCAATGAAGACGAGGGTTTGGTGGAAGTTTATAAACGTATTCGCCCGGGAGATCTGGCCACCGTGGACAACGCGCGCTCGCTCATTCGCGCCATGTTCTTTGATTTCAACCGCTACGACTTAGGGAAAGTCGGCCGCTACAAATTCTTGCAGCGGTTTGCCGCGGGAAAAGATCAATCCAACCAAGATATCGAGAGCCGCGAGGCAAGAATTTTGAAACCGGGGGACATCATTGCCATCGTTCGGGAAATCATCCGTCTCAACATCACCCAGGAAGAACCTGATGATATCGACCATTTGGGGAACCGCCGCGTGCGCGCCGTGGGCGAGCTCGTGCAAAACCGCTTCCGCGTGGGCCTCGCTCGCATGGAGCGCATCATCCGCGATCGCATGTCCACCCTGGAAATGGATGTCCTCACCCCAAACAAACTGATCAACGCGCGGCCGGTGATCGGCGCTATTCGGGAGTTCTTCATGTCCTCGCAACTCTCGCAGTTTATGGATCAAACCAACCCACTGGCCGAGCTCGAGCACAAGCGCCGTCTTTCCGCGATGGGTCCGGGCGGACTTTCCCGTGAACGCGCCGGTTTCGATGTCCGCGACGTGCACCCATCGCACTACGGCCGCATTTGTCCGATTGCCACCTCCGAAGGCCCCAACATTGGTCTCATCGGCCACATGGCATCGTATGCGCGCGTAAACGAATACGGTTTTCTTGAAACTCCTTATCGCAAAATCATCAAAGAGGTGCCAAACGACGGCAAAACCGGCATCGGCGAAATCGTACGCGGAGATATCTTGGAAGGCGGGGCGCTCATGGCAAAGGACGGCGACTCGATTGACGAAAAACTCGCCAAACAGCTTGCCAAAACATCCCACAAAATCATTCTCGTGAAGCCGCGCGCCTCCCAGGAGATGCTATTCCTCAATGCCTTCCTCGAGGAAAAATCCGTGACCAGTCCGCTGACCACGCCCGTAGACGAACGGGGATATTTCCTGAATCCGCTGGCCGAAGTGCGCAAACACGGCGAGCCGACTCTTTCTCCCGTCGAAGAAATCGACTACATGGATGTTTCCGCAAAACAAATCATCTCAATCGCCACCGGTCTCATTCCATTCTTGGAGCACGATGATGCCGTGCGCGCGCTCATGGGCACCAACATGCAACGCCAAGCCGTCCCCTGTCTCAAACCCCAGGCCCCGGTGGTCGGCACTGGCTCCGAAGGACGCGCCGCGCGGGACTCCGGACACCTCCTCTACAGCGAGGTGAGCGGCACCGTCAAAGAAGTGGACAGCCGCCGCGTGATCATCGCGGATGCCGAGGGGAAAGAGCATATCTACCCGCTCGTGAAATTCGCGCGCTCCAACGCCTCCACCTGCATCAACCAGCTCACGCGCGTCAATCATGGTCAAAAAATCTCTGCCGGAGACCTCTTGGCAGACGGTCCGGCGATGGAAAACGGGGAACTGGCGCTGGGACAAAATTTACTCGTCGCTTTTATGGCATGGGAAGGATATAACTATGAAGACGCAGTCATTCTGTCTGAAAAAGTCGTAGCCGACGACCGCTATTCCTCTATCCATATCGAGCACTACACCATTGATGTCCGCGAGACCAAACTCGGACCGGAGCTTATCACTTCCGATATCCCGAATATTTCTGAAGAAAAATTAAAAAACCTCGACGAAACCGGTGTTGTGCGCGTCGGCGCGGAGGTGGCTTCGGGCGACATCTTAGTCGGCAAAATCACACCGAAGGGTGAGACCGAACTTTCGGCCGAGGAAAAACTCCTGCGCGCCATCTTCGGCGAAAAAGCCCGCGAGGTGCGCGATACGAGTCTCTACCTCGAGCACGGCGAACACGGTAAAGTGGTAGACATCAAAATCTTCTCCGCGGAAGCCGGCGACAAATTGCCGCCGGGTGTAACGCAATCGATCCAGGTCTCGGTCGCCGATCTTCGCCGCGTGCAGGTGGGGGACAAAATGGCCGGTCGGCACGGAAACAAAGGTGTCATCTCAAAAATCCTCCCCATCGCCGACATGCCGTTTTTGGAGGATGGCCGCCCGGTAGACATCATCCTTTCACCGCTTGGCGTGGTCTCCCGCATGAACCTCGGGCAAATCCTTGAAACACACCTGGGGCTTGCGGCTCATACGCTTGGCTACCGAGGCATCACCCCTCCGCTCAACGGCCCGACCGAAGACAACGTCCGCAACGAATTGGCGCGGGCGGGATTCCCCAAAGACGGCCGCTTGAAACTCTTTGACGGTCGCAGTGGAGAATCGTTCGGCAAACCCGTTACGGTAGGCATCATCTATATGCTCAAGCTCAATCACCTCGTGGATGACAAAATCCACCAGCGTTCCATTGGACCTTACTCCCTCATCACCCAGCAACCCTTGGGCGGCAAGGCGCAATTCGGCGGCCAACGCTTCGGAGAAATGGAAGTCTGGGCGCTTGAGGCCTATGGAGCCGCCTACACGCTCCAAGAAATTCTCACCATCAAATCAGACGACGTGCCTGGCCGGGCGAAGGCATTTGAATCCATCATCAAAGGCGAGCCGATCCGGAAACGCAACTTGCCGGAGTCTTTCCATGTTCTCATGCGCGAACTCAAAGCGCTCGGTCTTGATGTTGAGCTCTTGAAAAATGGCAAGGCCGTCCATAACACTGGCAAAAAAGAGGGCAAGGATTAATCCACGGATGTCCATCACACGAAACATATGATCGAACGCAAAGACGACATCGCAAAATTCACTTCCGAAACGGAGAATCTTGATTTTGATTCCATCCGCCTCCGCATCGCCTCGCCCGAAACCATTCTTTCCTGGTCTCATGGCGAGATTACCAAGCCCGAGACCATCAACTACCGCACTCAAAAACCCGAAAAAGACGGCCTTTTTGACGAGCGCATTTTTGGCCCGTCAAAAGATTGGGAATGTTACTGCGGAAAATACAAAAAAATCCGCTATAAGGGAATTATCTGCGATAAATGCGGCGTCGAGGTAACCATCGCGCTCGTGCGCCGTGAACGCATGGGGCACATCACCCTGCAGTCACCCGTGAGCCATATCTGGTTCCTGCGCGGCGTGCCGTCAAAAATTGGCATCACGCTTGATATGTCCCTCCAGTCGCTCGAGCGCGTTATTTATTGCGCGGATTTCATCATCACGAGCGTGAACGAAAACCTCAAGACTGAAACACTGGCAAAACTCCGCGACGAATTCAAATCCAAGAAAAAGCAAATCGCCAATGACTTTGAGCGCACCTCTGCCAATCTCAAAGCGGGAAGCGCCGAGTGGAAAAAGGAGGAAGACGAAAAGAATAAACGGCTTCTGGTGCTTACGGAGGAATTTACCGAGACGGAAGCCGATCTGAAAGGCATCGATCCACTCAAGGTGATCTCCGAACACTCCTATCATGAGCTCTCCATAAAATACGGGCACTTGTTCGACGCGAGTATCGGCGCAGAAGCCATCCGTGAACTCCTGGCGAGGATTGACCTCAAAAAAACCCTCACGCTTATTGAAAAGGGGCTCCCCGAAGCGCCACCCGCGCGCCGCGATCGCATGATTCGCCGCGCAAAACTCCTGCGCAACCTCGATCGCAACAATATCAAACCGGAATGGATGATCATCAGCCATCTCCCGGTGCTTCCGCCGGATCTGCGCCCGATGGTCGCTTTGGATGGCGGACGCTTTGCGACCTCCGACCTGAATGATCTCTATCGCCGCGTCATCAACCGCAACAACCGCCTGCGAAGACTCATGGAACTGCGCGCGCCGGAAGTGATCACCCGCAACGAAAAACGCATGCTCCAGGAAGCGGTCGATGCTTTGATCGACAATTCCGCGCGGCACACAAAAACCGTCACGGCCTCCACCGGGCAAAAACGGTCTCTTCGCTCACTGGCTGATATCCTGAAAGGAAAACAGGGACGCTTCCGACAAAACCTTCTCGGTAAACGCGTGGACTACTCCGGGCGCTCCGTCATCGTAGTCGGCCCTTCGCTCAAGCTCCATCAATGCGGTCTGCCGAAACGCATGGCGCTTGAACTCTTTAAACCATTTATCATGGCACGCCTCATCAAAGAAGGCGTTGTCCATAATGTACGCTCCGCCTCACGCTATATCGAAAACGATCACACGGAAGTGTGGAATATCTTGGAAGAAATCACTTCTCAATCGCTGGTGCTCCTGAACCGCGCTCCGACTCTGCACCGCTTGTCTATCCAGGCTTTCCAGCCAGTGCTCATTGAAGGCAAGGCCATCCAAGTGCATCCGCTCGTCTGCCCCGCTTTTAACGCCGACTTCGACGGCGACCAGATGGCTGTGCACGTTCCGCTCACCGAAGAGGCGAAAAAAGAAGCCTTCGAGCGCATGCTTTCAACCAAAAACCTCCTCAAGCCGGCGACCGGATTTCCCGTGGCCAACCCGAATAAAGATATCGCTTGGGGTTGTTATTACCTCACGAGCTCCCTGGTGGAACCCGAGCGCATACAGTCATTTCCCAGCTCGAAAGAAGCGCTTCTCGCCCAGGATATCGGCTTGGTAGGTTTGCATGAAAAAATTAAGGTGCGGGGCGTGCGCGGCTACGACGGACTCTGTGAAACCACCGTGGGTCGCCTCATCTTCAACCGTCTTCTGCCCGAGCGGCTCCCCTTCTACAACCACGCCATGGATGTAAAGAAGCTCGGTGAAATGACGCGCCTGTGTTTAGAATTCTACGGACCGGAAAAAACCTCCGAGCTCCTCGACGCCCTCAAAGAAACCGGCTTCCGCTGTATCACCCTCTCCGGATATTCCTGGTCCATGGAAGACCTGCCAAACCTGCCGATAAAACAAGAACTCTTGAAGCAAGGCGCCAAGGAAGTCGAGGAGGTCAAACAACAATATCTTGACGGTCTTCTCACGAATGCCGAACGGCACAGCAAAATCATCGGTATCTGGATGACTATTAAAGATCAGGTCGTCAAACAAGTGAAGGCTTCCCTCTCCAGAGAAAGCTCTATCTTTACCATGGTGGACTCCGGCGCTCGAGGATCCTGGGGGCAAGTCACTCAAATGGTCGGCATGAAAGGCCCGGTGGCCAATCCTGCCGGTGAAATCATTGAGCTACCCATCAAAGCATCCTTTAAGGAAGGGTTAAGCGTGCTCGAATTCTTCATCTCAACGCACGGCTCCCGAAAAGGTCTTTCGGATACCGCCCTGCGTACCGCCAATGCCGGCTACCTCACCCGACGTTTGGTGGATGTCTCCCAGGATGTAGTTATTCGCAAAGACGACTGTGGCGACACGGAGGGCATGATGATCACCCGCGCGGACAGCGAAGAGATGGGGGAAAATATCGCCCATCGCCTCATCGGGCGCACCACGCTTGAAGACATCAATCATCCGGAAACCGGAAAAGTGCTCATTAAAAAGGGCGATATGGTAACCGAGGAATCCGGTCGCATATTGGAAAACCACCCTGTCGAGAGTGTGCGCGTACGATCCGCCCTGCGATGCAAGGCCGTGAAAGGCCTCTGTGCCGCCTGCTATGGATTTGACCTGTCTTACAATAAACCCGTGAAGCATGGCGTAGCGGTAGGTATCATGGCCGCCCAGTCTATCGGAGAACCCGGCACACAACTCACCATGCGTACCTTCCATACCGGCGGTGTGGCGGGACTCGACATTACCCAAGGCTTGCCGCGCGTCGAGGAACTCTTTGAAGCGCGCATGCCGAAGCGAAAAGGGTTCATGGCTGATATGGCGGGGTCGGTGAAAATAGAAACCGGCGAACGCGTGGTCGAGGAAAACGGCCGCAAAGTGCTCGTTGGCCAATCCGGGCAAAAGATTATCAAGATCACCTGTGAGGAAACCGGGGAAGAACGCTACATGCTCCAGGAAAATGACGACATCTTGAAGCAAGACGGGGACCTCGTTGAACCGGACGAAGTGATTCTCCGTCGCGCGATCGGTGATGAGGTCAAAGCGGTGCACCGCGGCACCATCAAGAAAGGGAAAAAAGAAATCAGCGTGGAATTCTCCGGTACGCAGGTGAAGGAATTTATCATCCCTCCTGGTTATGTCCTCTGGGTCAAAGATGGTGACCAGGTTGCAGTGGGCGCCCAGCTCACCGAGGGGCACCTCGATCCGCAGGAGCTCTATCGGCTCAAGGGTCGCCCGGCGGTTGAAGAGTATTTCTTGAAAGGCGTGCAATCCATCTACTCTTCCCAGGGTCAAAAACTCAACGACAAACACATTGAAGTAATCGTGCGCCAGATGTTCTCCCGCATCTCTGTGTCCGACGGCGGCGACACCAATCTCCTTGCCGGCGACGTGGTTGAGCGTTCGGAATTCGAGGAAGAAAATCGGAGGGCCGGGAAAAAGGGCAAACCCGCCACCGGAGAAACCTTGCTTCTTGGCATCACCAAGGTGGCGCTCTCGACTCGCAGCTTCCTTTCTTCCGCTTCCTTCCAGGAAACCGCCAAAGTGCTCATCAACGCGGCGATCACGGGTAAAATAGACACACTCGAGGGACTCAAGGAAAATGTCATCATCGGACGACTGATTCCGGCAGGCACGGGATTCATTCCGGACGAAAAATAGACCCTGAGTGAAAACAAAAAATACGGCTCCCAAGGGAGCCGTATTTTTGTTATAATGGCAGACTATGAAACCCTTTCTCTCCAACCACGAAATCGCCGACGCCCTCCGCGAGATGGCCGTTTTTTATGAAATGGACAGTATCCCTTTTAAGCCGCAAGCCTACGAAAAAGCGGCTGAATCCCTTGATACTTTTGATACCGAGGCATCGGCCTTGTATACCACAGGCGGAATCAAGGCCATGCGAACAATCCCCGGAGTTGGCGAGGGTATCGCGCGCCATATCGAGGCTCTTCTCTCCCATGGAACCTTTCCCGAATACACGAAATACAAAAAACAAATTCCCGTGAATCTCGCTGAACTTCGTGGGGTTCAGGGACTTGGGGCCAAAAATATCAAAACGCTGTACCAAAAACTCAAAATCAAAAACCTTCGCGATCTTGAAACGGCGGCTCTGGCCGGAAAGATAGAAAAAATTCCGCACTTTGGAAAGCGCAGTCAGGATAATTTTCTCAAAGGCATTGAATTCCTGAAAAAAAATCGCGGGCGTTTCCTTTTGGGTGAAATTGATCCGGTCGTCATGGAGATTGAATCTTTTCTCAAAAAGATCCCGAGTGCGGAACACGTCATCACGGCTGGCTCCTACCGGCGACGCCAGGAAACCTTGGGCGATATTGATATGCTCGCCACGGCCAAACATCCAAAAAAAATCACCGACGCCTTTACCCGTATGCCCGGGGTATCCGAAATCCTGGCGCACGGAACCACGAAAGCGATCGTGCGGATGAAGCTCGGAATCGAAGTGGACCTACGCGTCGTACCCGAGGAATCCTATGGCGCGGCTCTGCAATATTTTACTGGCAGCAAAGAACACAATGTCCTCACGCGAAAAATCGCCATTGCCAAGGGACTCAAACTCAATGAATATGGTATCTTCAAAGGGAAAAAACAAATCGCGGGGCGCACCGAAGAAGACGTGTACCATGCGATTGGCCTTATTTGGATAGATCCGGAATTGCGCACGGCAACCGGTGAGATTGAAGCGGCCCTTCGACAAGCTCAGGGTAAAACACACTGTCTTCCAAAAATCATTCCTTATGGCTCTCTACGCGGAGATCTCCAAGTGCAAACCGACTGGACCGATGGGCAAGATTCTTTGGAGGCCATGGCCGATGCGGCACGCGAAGCAGGACTTGAATATATCGCCATTACAGACCACACCAAAGCGCTTACCATGACGGGCGGACTTGATGAAAAAGGATTAGCACGCCAAGCGAAGGTCATTGAGAAACTGAATGAAAAATTGAGCCCGCCTGCCGGACTGGCAGGAGTGAAGAATGAAAAATTTAAAATTCTCAAAAGTGCGGAGTTGAATATCTTAAAAGACGGCTCGCTTGATATTCATGACACAGCGCTCGGAAAACTCGATATCGTTGCTGTGTCGATACACTCGCATTTTAACCTCACGGAAAAAGAGCAAACCGAGCGCATCATCCGCGCCATGAAACATCCGCTTGTAAATATCCTTTTCCATCCTACAGGCCGGCTCATCCAAAAACGCGAGGCCTATGCCGTGGATATGGGAAAAATCATTCGCGCGGCCAAGGAGTATGGCGTGGCGCTTGAAGTGAATGCCTCTCCGGAACGCCTTGATCTCAAAGACACCCATATCCGCATGGCCGTGGAAGCTGGGGTCAAACTCGTCATCAATTCGGATGCACACGCGACTTCGCACTTCGGATTTTTGAATTTCGGCGTAGCCCAGGCCCGCCGCGGCTGGGCCACCGCCAAGGATGTTTTAAATACCCTCCCCTGCGAGTCATTCCTCAAAGCGCTCAAAGGACTCAAGAAGACAAAAACTTGAAATTCCTGACGATTTCCTATACGATGCGCAAACTGCGCCCGGGTGGCGAAATGGTATACGCAGGGGACTTAAAATCCCCCAGAGCAATCTATGAGGGTTCGACTCCCTCCCCGGGCACCAGTAGTAACTTGTTCGGAATTAAGAATATGGAGCGATTTTGCGG
>JBBTTG010000024.1:0-3088 GCA_038064355.1 Patescibacteria group bacterium | reverse complement strand
ATTATGTTCATGTGGTTGAACATTCCAGGGTCGAATACTCCTCTCGTCATTTAGGACCCGCCTTTAAACTTCCCGCCGACAGCTCCGAAGCCTTGCTTGCACCATCGGACCATTGTATACGCAAATACTTCTCGCAACGCCCACTATTGGTTTGAGGGATAAATCAATACTCCGCTATATGTCCCTCCTTCCGTGTTCGCAGGCCATTCTTGAATTTCATTATTCTTTCCAACGGAACAATCCTGACCATAAGGAGCGGAGAAAAAACGATTATTTATTATTTCCGGATCCGCTCCGAATTCGCAATTGATGCCTAGCTGGGCGTCGTGGACAAAATTGCCTCGGACAATATTATTTCCCGGTACCTTGACTCCGATGGCCTGATGCCAACAATGATATACTTCATTCCCCTCAATCACGCTTCCGCCACTGAAAACATCTATGCAGCTCCACAAAGAATCATGGATTTTGCTGTTTCTGATGCTCACGCCATTTCCGCTTATGTTGACGCCATTGTGAGCGTAAGAGATCTCTGTATTTTCCAGTCTGCTTCCGGAAAATAAAACAAGTTGATCCCAATCCGCGTACTCCTTATTCGTTTGAGCCGAAGTAAAAACAATCGGCTCCTCCTGCGTTCCCAGGGCGATAATTTTCGCGGCAATATCAAAGTGGCTTTCCGCGTATCCCTCTTTGCCTGTTGGATCGTTGTGGTCTTTAATGTACGCGTCAGCCCATTTCGTCCAGTTCGTTCCATCAATATCCGGTTTCTTCTCAAAGAAAATTTTCGTTCCGGGTTTAATCGCGAGCGAGACCCATGGCGCGAACAAAACATCGCCTGTAACTATTATATCTCCGCTCCATGTCTGCGGTCGAATACTGATACCGGACACTTTCCCGTTTAAAATATTTTGATTCGCAACAGCTGAAACAATAATGAATACAAAAATAACTGCAATCAAAATAATTAAAATCTTGACGATATTTATAATGATTTTCTTCATGCGCTATTTCGGATTATTACCTGCCTACCGACAAACTCTTCATTTTGCAGTTCTCCTACTCCTCCACGATCTCCACCTTGGTCGCTATCACCGGACTGACGGGTTTTGAGGGTTCGCCGGAAGAACTCATCATGACAGAAGCATTGGCAATCTTATCGAGCGTATCCAAACCGTTTACGACCTTGCCGAAAATCACATAGTTCGGCGGCAAAAGATAATCCGCGTGCATGATAAAAAATTGACTGCCATTGGTATTGGGGCCGGCGTTCGCCATCGCCACCACACCACGTGAATAAGATCCCGTGAACGATTCATCGTCAAAACGATATCCCGGACCTCCCCTACCGTCACCCTGCGGATCTCCGCCTTGAATCATAAAACCCTTAAGAACACGGTGAAAATTCGTCCCATCATAAAATCCCTGCCGCGCCAAATAGACAAAATTATTCGCGGTGATTGGCGTCTCTTTTGCATTCAATGCAATCTCCATATCCCCCGCCGTAGTGCGCAAAACGGCTTTGTAAGTTTTATTTTTATCAATCATCAGCTCGGGCTTTGTAAGCGTCATATTTTTTGTTTCCGATTTTACAATTTCCTTTTTCGCCCCCGCTTGTTTATTTGCCTCTTGGACGGATGGTGATATAGCATCACGATCGTTACCTAGTGTCACCTTCTCCGACGCGCCGCTTTTGAATAGTCCGTATATTCCCAAACCACCCACAACCGCGACGGCGAGAATAATGAAAATGGTTGATGTTTTCATAATAATTCTTTTATTGTTTATACTGCTTTTTATAATACTCCAAATACTCCCTTGACTTTATTTTCTTCCACCACCCCTCGTTTTCCCGATACCACTCCACGGTCCGGCGCAGGCCGTCATCAAAAGAAATTTCCGGCTGCCAACCGAGCTCACGGGAAAGTTTGTCGTGAGAAATGGCATAGCGGCGGTCATGGCCCGGGCGGTCTTTGACTGGCTCGACAAAAGATTCATCTTTCCCAAGCAGAGCCAAAACTTTCCCGGTCAATTCTTTATTGGTAATGCGATAGCCCGTGCCCATATTATACACCTCGCCTGGTTTACCGCGATGGAGGATGGCGTCAAGGGCGCGGCAGGCGTCTTCGGTATGAAGCCACTCGCGCACCTGAAGTCCGTCGCCATAGAGCGGGACTTTTTTCCCCTCAAGGATGTTTGTGATAAAAAGAGGGATGACTTTTTCCGGGTATTGATACGGCCCGTAAAAGTTACAGGAGTGGCTCACGGCCACCGGCGTACCGTACGTTGTAAAGTGCGCGCGGCAGAGATGATCCCCCGCGGCTTTCGAAGCGGCATACGGGCTATTGGGAGCGTATGGCGAGGATTCGCTCGCCTCTCCTTCCGGCACACTTCCATAGACTTCGTCGGTTGAAACATGGAGGATCTTTTTTACTCCCTGCTCACGCGCCGCTTCAAGGAGAACATGCGTGCCGAAAACCGATGTTCGCAAAAAAGCATCCGGATCCATAATGGAGCGGTCCACATGGGTTTCCGCCGCAAAATTCACGAGCATATCTGTGCCTCCAGAGAAGGCTTTTTTTACCACCGCACGGTCGGCGATATCTCCGCGCACAAAAGCATAACGCGGATCATGCTCGATGTCTCGCAGGTTGTCGAGATTCCCCGCGTACGTGAGCTTGTCGAAATTCACGACCCGGTAATTTGGGTAGGTGCGCAGGACATATCGAATAAAATTCGCGCCCATGAAACCCGCGCCGCCGGTGATAACTAGCTTCATAACTTATCCACAATTTAGAAATATTGACTTATTTTACAACAAGGTTTACACGACACAATGTTTTTCAGTTTTACCATAGTAGGACTTACGCGTTTGACCAAGGTCGAGGCAAAAGGCGAGGATGTTGCGAGGCGTAGTAGAGCTACGGCGAGCAAGAGCAGAGCCTTTTAACGAAGAGATTGGTCAAACCCCTGTGGCTTCCGCCATGGGAAGTTCCACAATTACAGGACTCCCGGGCGGAAGCGCGTAAGTCCTACATAGACGGAAAGGGTATTACATCCAAGGGCAACCCTCCTCGCGGAGTGTTGCTTT
>JBBTTG010000023.1:0-13920 GCA_038064355.1 Patescibacteria group bacterium | reverse complement strand
GTAAGAAGCGCAATCTCCGGCGGGTTGAAAAGTCTGGATCGCGGTCCGGAAGATCCGACACCGGAAGTGATAAAAAGTTGAGTGTTTTCAAATGCGAAGAGCCCCTCGTCGTATTTTTGTCCAAGTTCGTCGGGGATGGTGGCCGCCGGACCTATAAAAGGGAGGCGCACTTGGCCGCCGTGGGTGTTGCCGGAGAGAACGAGGTCGGTTTGTTTCGAGAGCGGATTGAGTATGATGTCGGGGTTGTGGGAGAGGAGTATTTTTGATGTCTCCGGATCCACGCTTTCAAACGCCCGCGCAAGGTCGGTTTTACCAGAGCGCAGGTCGTTAACGGCCACGAGGGTGAGTTCGTCGTTGATGCGCAGTGATTCGTTGGAAAGCACTTTCATGCCGAACGATTCCATGGTTTTTTTGATGTATTCGGCACCCAGGTCATCGATGACGGTGCGTACGCCATCCATGCGTACGATATAATCATGGTCGCCGAGGACGGCGAAAGTTCGTATGGATGCGGTTGCGCGGGCAATCGGGGAGAGGAGTTCAATATCTTTCGGGCGATTGTAGACAATATCGCCACCGATGAGCAGGAAGTCGGGTTTCAGTTTGAGGATGCGTTTGGCCAGGCGGTTGATAAAAAATTTGCCGACATACGGGCCGACATGGATGTCACTGATGAGAGCTGCCGTTACGACAGGACCGTTATAGTTTGGCAGGTCAATCGCGCGGCGGTTTACCGTGATCA
Organism: Patescibacteria group bacterium; assembly: GCA_038064355.1. Taxonomy (GTDB): domain Bacteria; phylum Patescibacteriota; class Patescibacteriia; order GWA2-47-26; family GWA2-47-26; genus JBBTTG01. Next base: position 13,178 of record JBBTTG010000023.1, on the reverse strand, counting down.
GTTCGGGCTCTATAAAACTTCCATAGAAAACGGCAACCCATCCGATTGCAAGCAGGGCGACCATGACGCCGCTGAAGGTCTTGCGACGCGCTTCCCAGGTGCCTTTCCGCGCGCGGTCGCGAAAGATGGAGAGCGCGAGCAGAAGAGAGATGACAAGAAAACTTGTGATGATGAAGTCGAAGAATAAGGACATGGGATCAGGCATCAGGGATGAGGGGATTAGGTTGATGTAGTCATGGGTGACGAGACTTGCTCACCACGCTGTTTATTATATCACGGCCATTGATGTTTATTCCCTTTGTGCTATACTGGGGACACAATTGTCAAAGAAGAAAGAACGCGATCTCGCGGGGTAGAGCAGCCTGGCAGCTCGCCTGGCTCATAACCAGGAGGTCGCCGGTTCAAATCCGGCCCCCGCAAGATCGCGTTTTTTAATTTGAGGTTGAATATAAAAAACCCACCGAAGCAAAGCGCGCGCTTTTCCGGCGGGATGCGTCTGCCTACCAGTGCCCAATGCCGATGGTGGGAGTCGAACCCACATGGCCGTGAAGCCACACGATTTTGAGTCGTGCGTGTCTGCCAATTCCACCACATCGGCACAAGGCGCTGGAAAGTATTTCTGTTCAGCGGCGTGTTTGTATTTTTTTCTCTCAAATGTTACGATGATGGAGATATTATGGCTCAAATCATCTCTATTGTCAATCAGAAAGGCGGCGTTGGCAAAACTACCACCTCCATCAATCTTGGGGCCGCCTTGGCACAACTTGGGAAGTTTGTCCTCTTGGTGGATATTGATCCGCAGGCCAATGCCACGTCCGGAATCGGGGTTAATTGGCGTGAACTCAAGACGGGTGTGTATCAGACGATTATGGGAAACGCCTCGTTGAGGGATGTTATTATGCCAACCGGGCGGGAGCATTTGAGTCTGGCGCCGGCAACAATGGACCTTGCGGGATCCAACGTGGAATTGGTCAATATGCCGAATCGGGAGATGCGCTTGCGGGAGGCGCTCCTTGAGGTGCGGCACGATTATGATTATATCCTGATTGATTGTCCTCCGTCGCTCGGACTTTTGACACTCAATGGATTGGTGGCCGCCGATAAGATTCTCATCCCCGTGCAGGCGGAGTATTACGCACTTGAAGGGTTGGGACAACTCATTTCCACGATTGATCTGGTGCGCGAGAATTTGCGCCCGGATTTATTGATTGGAGGTGCCATCCTTACCATGTTTGACAGTCGCAATAAGCTTTCGGGCGAGGTGATGCAAGAGCTCTATAAATATTTTCCACAGAAAATTTTTCGTTCGGTGATTCCGCGCACGGTCAAACTCGCCGAGGCGCCGTCTTTTGGAAAAACGATTTTTGAATATGAACCTTCGGGTAAGGGCGCCTCTGCCTATGAACGCCTCGCTTGGGAAGTGGTGGAGGTTTTGGAGGCTGGAGAAGTGGGCATCGCCGTCGCATCATGATAGAATAGAGGAATATTAATTATGCTCGGACGCGGACTTTCATCGCTTATCCCCCCAAAGCCAACGCCTGCACCGGACGGAGCGGCTTCTTTTCAGGTGCAAGAAGTGGGCGGGGCGGATGCTTTGCGGCTCATGCAATTGCCGCCGGAGATGATTGACCCAAATCCCTACCAACCGCGCGATACTTTTCCACACGGAACAATGGAGGATTTAGTGAATTCTATTCGTGCGCATGGGATACTCGAACCCCTCTTGGCCACCAGAAAACCCGATGGGCGCTACGAACTGATTTCCGGCGAGCGGCGTTTGCGCGCGGCAAAGTTTTTGGAGCTGAAAATCGTTCCGGTAATCATTCGTCGCGCGGAGGATATTGAAAAACTCGAGCTCGCGCTCATCGAGAATCTTCAGCGGCAGGATTTGAATGCCATTGAAGAGGCGGAAGGGTTTCGCGAGTTGGCGGATACTTTTAATTTGACGCAAGAAGAGCTCGCGCGGAGGGTAGGGAAAAGTCGCGAAGTCGTGGCAAACACACTCCGGCTTTTATCCTTGCCCGGAGAGGTTCAGGCCGCTATTGCCGCCGGAAAAATCACCGCCACGCACGGGCGTCTTCTTTTGCAGGTGGCGGATGCGACCGAGCGGCAAAAACTGTTTGAGCAGATTTTGCGAGAAGGTCTTACCCTCAAAGAGGCCGAGATGCGTGGCCGCGGGAAAATAAAAAAACGCTCCGGCCGAAGTGTTGTGATAGCCGATGCGAAGATGGCCGGTTTCGAGAACTCCCTGCGCGAGAGCCTTGGTACCAAGGTTTCCATCGACAAGCGCGGAAAGACGGGTAAGATTGTGATTGAATTTTATTCCGAAGAAGAGCTTGAATCCCTCGTCAAACAATTGCAGAGCTAGCGGTTTTTTTTGCCGTTGATATTGGTCGGCGCGATATGAAGAAGCAATTCCCCCAATCGCGTTTTTTTTATTTGTTCACGAATCTTGCTCCGCGCGTGCCGAGTTTTGACGGATTTGAGCCATGTGACGGAGGGACTCTTCCGTTTTTTGTCCGTGACGATCTCTATAACGTCGCTCGAGAGTAGGGGAGCGTCAAGCGGGGTGATGCGGTCGTTGACCTTGGCCGCGGTGCAGTGATCGCCCATGTCCGTATGGATGGCGTAGGCAAAATCCACGGCGGTAGCGCCTTCCGGCAGATCAATGACATCTCCATTGGGGGTGAAGACAAAGATACGATTCTGAAAGAGGTCGATTTTAAGTGATTCAAGTGTTTCCAAAAATTTCGAGCTATCAGCCATTTCTTTTTGGAATTTTCCGAGTTCTTTGAGCCATGCAGTATATTTTTTCTCAAAAGGTGAGGATTTTCCCTGTTCTTTATAAAACCAGTGCGCGGCAAGCCCATATTGTGATTGCTCGTGCATCTCCTGGTTGCGAATCTGGAATTCTACAATTTGTCCGTTGTCGCAAAAGACGGTGGTGTGGAGCGACTGGTAGCCGTTTGGTTTCGGTTGGGCGATGTAATCCTTAATCCGACCCTTAAGCGGTTTCCAGCGATTATGGATAACGCCCAGGACGGAATAACAATCAGCAACGGTCGACACTATGACACGGCAAGCGACGATGTCGTATATCTGTTTAAAATCGCGATCATGTTTCAGTAGTTTTTTGTAGAGACTGTAGAAACCCTTGGTGCGCGAATGCACATCCAAGATGTTGATGTTGGCCTGGCGCAGGTCGTCCAGAATCGTGTTTTTCATTTTTTCCACATAAGGCTCTGTAGCGGCATACTGTTCTTTCACGAGTCCCGTGACCCAGGCATATTCTGTCGGATAGATATACTGAAAGGAAAGATCCTCGAGCTGTTTGCGGATGATGCCCATGCCCAAGCGGTTGGCGATAGCGGCATAGATTTCCAAGGTTTCAAGCGCGATGCGATGTCGTTTTGCTTCCGGAAAGATGGATAGCGTGCGCATGTTGTCAATGCGATCCGCGAATTTGACGATCACGATGCGTACATCTTGGGCGATGGAGAAAAACATCTTGCGCAGGTTTTCGGCATAGCGCTCGACCCCGCGATACTTGAGCTGGCTCAGTTTCGTCTCGCCCTCCACCATGGAGGCGATATCCTCCCCGAAATTTTTTCGAACATCTTCAACGGTATGTTTGGTGTCTTCCGGTACATCGTGAAGCATGCCCGCCATAATCATGGCTGGGGACATCCTCCATTCGGCGAGCAGAAAGCTCGTATGGTAGGCATGGTTAAAGTAGGGCTCTCCGCTTTTCCGCATTTGTCCCTCATGCGCCGTCCGCGCAAATTCAAAAGCATCCCGAATGCTTTTGAGCTCAGTATTCGGATAGTTGGCCCTGATGGTTTCAAAAAGGCGGTCTAAACTGTTGACCCCCTGTTCCATATAGAAAAATAGTAGCACTCCTTGACAAAATGAGCAAAACGTTTTATGGTACGGACGGATGCTTGGCGTCCAAAATCACCCAAAACGTCTCGCAAGAAGGAGGAGTTGGCCATGTGTAAACGCCATATCCGTGCCGTCTTGTTAGACGTACACGGAACGCTCTTTGTCAAAGATGTACCGGATTTTTCCCGTATTCCCGCCGCCGGACGCGCCCATTGGGCGGAATGTTTCGGGAAGGCGGTGAAGCAGGAACTCGGGTTGGAATATATTTTTGACCCGCTTAAGCTGTGGCGGTTTCGGGCTGAAATTGAGCTGCGAACGCCACGCGAGAGAAACGGGAGACCGATCACCCCCCGCCAGTTTCAACTGCGTGTCAATGAGCTTGTGTTGATTGCGCTTTTACCGGATTTGATGAATGGGATTCAACCCAAAGTAAGGCGGCGGATGGCTCGTGCCGTACACCATCTCCGTCGTACCGAGGAGGGCGCTCTCTGTGTGCCCGCAGATATGCTGGAATTCTCAGGCGCGATCAAGGATCGCGGACTCCGACTTTATCTGCATACGGCACAGGTCAAAAAAAAGGTTTATGAGCTCATAGGGCGGGAGGAATTTCCCGGTCATTTCGTGGACGGTATTCACACCACGGAAAGCATCGGGTTCAGTAAAATGCGGGTTGAATTCTGGAGCCGACTCCTCGAGAACATCGGTCTCAAGCCGCAGGAGACGGTGGTGGTCGGAAACAACCTGATTATGGATTCCTCTTGCACGGTAGCCGGGATTCCCGCGTTCATTCTGGATCGGGATGGGGAGCAGGAGAAACTCTTTGCTGTCCGCGACCACCTTCGCGGAGCGAAGTTTGTGCTGAAGCCGGATGGCATTCCGCCACAGGCGCCCTTTATCGTATTCGGTCGGGTACCAACCGACTTCCTCAAGTGGATTGACAATATCAATGCAACCGAGGGGGCGATTGGCCACCCGATAGATACAAAGGCGGCATGCATTGCGTGAATGGGTTGACTCCCGCGAGTTGACCCATTTTTTTACAGTTTCAATTTATGAGGATTATGATGCAGACAAGTTTTATTTGAACAGCGTTCGGGGATGGTTTTTGTTCCCTCCATCTGCAATGCGCCGCAGAGGGCGCAGAGGCGTCCGGTCGGGCGCGCCTTGATTGCATGTTTACAAGTGGGATAATTGGAGCAGGAATAGAAAGCGCCGAATTTACCGCGTCGCTCCACCATCTCCCCGGTTTTGCAAACCGGGCACAGTACGCCAGTTTTCCCTTTTGCCTCCTCCGCCGGATCTTTTTTCACAAATTTGCACTTCGGATAATTACTGCACGCGATAAAGAGCCCAAATCGTCCTTCGCGTTCAATCAACCGGCCGTCTTTGCATTCCGTGCACGCCTCACCGATCTCTTTAGCCGGAGCAATCTCCGCGCCATCTTCTTTGCGCGAGCCGAGACATTTTGGAAAATTGACACAACTCATAAATCGTCCAGTGCGCGAGAGTTTATAGACCATCGGGCCGCCGCACAGAGGGCAGACAAATTGTTTGGGTGTCTCGCCCATATTGGTAATCTTCGCTATGTCCGCTTTTCCTTTGACGGCTTTATGGAATGGCTCATAGAAATCCGTAAGTATTTTTTTGTACGTGCGTTTTCCTTCGGCTATCTCATCGAGCTCGCCTTCCATTTTTGACGTAAAGGTGTCGCTTATATAGTCGCCGAAATTTGTTTCGATAAATGAACTCACCACGTCGCCGGTTGCGGTGGGAAAAAGCGTGCGGTTCTGTTTTTCCACATAGCCGCGGTCTTCGAGCGTTTTTATGATAGCGGCATAGGTTGATGGCCGTCCGATATCGCGTTTTTCGAGCTCTTTGATCAGTCCGGCTTCGGTATAGCGTCCGGGTGGCTGGGTTTCTTTGCCTTCGAGGGTCGCCTCCTCGAGTGTCAAGGGTTCGCCCCGTGCCGTTTTTGGGAGTTCGATATCTTCGCCACGGGCATCCATGTCTGCCTTCAACCAGCCGTCAAACACGACGCGCGAGCCGTTAACGGCAAAATCAGGAATGGAACCGGTTGAAACCGCGGCGATTATTTTTGTACGCGTAATGCGCGCGTCGGACATTTGGCTCGCGAGCGCCCGCCCGCGGATAAGTTCATATAATTTTTCTTCCTCGTCGTTGGCTCCGCTGACGCGTACATCGGCATCCGTAGGGCGAATCGCCTCGTGCGCCTCCTGGGCGGATTTGCTTTTCGTTTTGTACTGTTGCGCCGATGCATACGCCTCGCCGAATTCTTTTTGAATAACCGCAATAAGGTTTTTTTGCGCTTCCGCTGAGAGATGAGTGCTGTCGGTACGCATATAAGTGATGTGTCCAGCCTCGTAGAGTTTTTGCGCGACGCGCATGGTGCGCGAAGGTGAAAATCCGAAGCGCGTGCTGGCCGTCTGTTGCAGGGTTGAAGTGGTAAAGGGTGACCGAGGCGCGCGATTTTGTTGCGACTCTTCAATATCTTTCACGCTCCATGCGCCGTTCCGTGCCGCGGTGACTATGGTCTCCGCTTCTTGTTTGGTTTTTGGTTCCTCAACGCAGGTTGCCGTAAAGGTTCCACCCTGCTTGGTTTGGAGATTGGCGCTTATGACCCAAAATTTTTCCGTTGTAAATGCTCGGATTTCGCGCTCGCGCTCCATGAGTATTCGCAAAGCGGGGGATTGCACGCGGCCGGCCGACAGGCCATAACGGACTTTTTTCCAGATCAGACCGGAAAGATCATAACCGAACAGGCGATCCAAGACGCGGCGTGCTTCCTGGGCGTGCACCAGCCCTTCATCAATGGCGCGCGGATGCGCCAGCGCGTCGGCCACGGCACGCTCGGTGATCTCGTGAAATACGATGCGTTTCGGCTTCTTGAGGCCGATGGTTTGCGCCAAGTGCCAGGCGATAGCCTCGCCTTCGCGATCCGGGTCGGGAGCAAGAATAACTTCACTTGATTTTTTGGCGGCTTCGCGCAGTTCGGTAATAACTTTTTGTTTTTCTTTGAGTATTTGATAGTGCGGCACAAAGCCGCCCGCAATATCAACGGCATCTTTATTGCTTTTTGGCAAATCGCGGATATGGCCAAAAGAAGATTTCACGATAAAACCTTTCCCGAGGAAACGGGAAATGGTTTTAGCTTTTGTTGGTGACTCCACGATCACTAATTTCATAGATGGTTATCTTGCCAAAACATAGTGCATCCCTCCTAAATGTCGCACTTTACCTTTCATTTCCATCAATGTCAAGGAAGAGCCTACCTGGGAGGAGTCAAGGCCTGACATTTTAATCAGCTCGTCGATATGAATGGGTTGTTTCTTCAGATGAGCGAGAATCTTCGCCTCGGTGGGGTCATCGGGGATAATTTCCTGGGCTTCCGCCGTGGCCTTGAGATCTTGCAGATTCAAGACTTCCAAGATGTCTTCCGGCGTGATGGCAACGTGTGCCCCCATTTTAAGGAGGTTGTTGGGCCCGATGCTCGTGTCGCGGGTGATGTCGCCAGGTACGGCAAAGACCTCGCGATTTTGATCCAGGGCGCATCGGGCGGTGATGAGCGAGCCGGAGTCTTCCGCGGCTTCGATGACGAGCGTTCCGCGCGAGAGGCCCGAGATGATGCGGTTGCGGCTGGGGAAGTGGTAGGGCATGGAAAGCGTCCCCGGCGGATACTCGGAGATGAGGGCGCCGCCTTCAGCCACGATGCGTTCGCCCAGATTCCGGTTGATGACCGGATAGACGGTTTCTCTATCACAGCCGCCGCCCAGCACCGCAATCGTTTTTCCGTGTTCGCGGAGCGTTATCTCGTGCACGAGGGCGTCGATGCCGAGCGCCAGCCCAGAAATGATGGTCATACCCGAACGCGCGAGCGGCGCCACGATTGCTTCCGCGGCTTGCCTGCCGTAGGAGGAGAGTTTGCGCGTGCCCACCACGGCGAGGAAGAAATCCCGATGATTGAGACGTCCTCGCACGAACAAGGTGTGCGGCGGATCATGGATTTCTTTCAAGAGGGCCGGATACTCGTCGTCCTCCCAGGTCAGAACGGCAATTTCCTCGCGTTCCAGATTCCTCAATTCTGTTTCCGGGTCGCGGTCCTTTCGCCAGGAAGAAAATTCCGCGGCGACGCTCTCTTCAAGTCCGGCACGCATGAGTGAAATGGCGTCCGCCTGCCAGACGTTTTGGATATTACCCAAACTCCCGAGAAGTCGCCGGAGCCGCACGGGTCCGATTTTTTCAAAACGACTTACGGCTTGATAGTAGAGGCGGTGATTGGCCGTCATATTCACTCACGAATGGCGTTGACGGTATTCTGGGCCTTTTGCGGCCCCGCGGTTGCAATGATGTTCACGGCGTCGGCGGTTTTTTTTAATGCATCCGTGAGGATTTTTTCTTCCGCGCGCGAGAATTTTGTTAGGACAAATGACTCCATGGCACCCTGCCGCGGCCCGATGCCGATGCGCAGTCTCCAGAAGTCTTGGCTTCCGAGAGCGGTGATGATCGACTGAACACCATTGTGTCCGCCGGCGGATCCGCCGAAAGAGAGCTTCAGGTTGCCGAGGTCGATATTGAGCTCGTCGTAGATGGCGATAATATTTTTCGGGTTTATCTTATGGATCCGCGCAAGACTTTGGACGGCAAGGCCGGAATTATTCATAAAGGTCTGCGGTTTGACAAGGATGATTTTTTCGCCATCTCTCTTTCCCTCCGCTATTTCCGCATGGGCGCGTTTTTTCATTTTCCATCCGCTGAAATCCATTCCCTGTTCCCTGACCATTTCAACAGCAAGGAATCCCACGCTGTGCCGCGTACGGGCGTACTCTTCTCCGGGATTTCCGAGGCCGATAAAAAGGTACATACTACTTTGCTTTTTCTTGTCTGACATCAATACTGATAGGGGTGCCGATGAAGTTGAACATTTCCCGCAGGCGGTTTTCGATGAAGCGGACATAGGAAAAGTGGAGTGATTGCTCGCGGCCGATCCATACGGTAAAACGCGGCGGGTCGGTTTCCACCTGCTTGATGCCTCGGATGACCGGATGTTTTGTACCTTTGCCGCGCGAAGGTTTATGCCATCGGATCAGTTGGGGCAGGAGTTCCGCGAGCTCCTCATCTGTGACGCGTGTTTTGCGGGCGTGAGCCACTTTGAGCGCCAGCGGGAGAATCTTGAGCACGTTGCGGCCGCCTGTGGCTGAGACGAAAAGTATTGGGGCGTAAGTCATTCTGGGAAGCTCATCGGCCAGACGCGCCTGAAATGTTTTTGCCTCAAGCGGCCGCTCGAATTCCTCGTCCCATTTATTCACAACGATAACGGCGCTCGCGCGGGCATCTGAAATAAGAGAGGAGATGTGTTTGTCGGGAGCCGAGAGAGGGAGCGTCGGTTCAATGACAAAAAGGGCAACCTGCGATTTCCGCACGGCGCGCATGGAACGCTCGATGCCTTTCTCGATAAGATCGCCGGTTCGGTAGCGCTTGCGGATGCCGGCCGTGTCCACCAAGATGATTTTTTTTCCATACACGGTGATTTCCGTATCTTGCGGTTCGCGGGTGGTGTGCGGTATCGGCGAAACAATGACGCGCTTCTCGCCAAGAATACTGTTCAGGAGTGCTGATTTGCCGACATTGGGCCGTCCCACAATGGACATACGCAACGCATGATCTGGGGAAGCCTCTTCCTCGGCGTCGGTTTTCTGTTCCGGCAGTTTCTCGAAGATGATATCCAAAAGATCCCCGACTCCCGATCCGATCGCGGCTGAAACGGGTACGGGCGAGCCCAGGCGCAGTTTTTGCCATTCCGGTTCCTCGGCTTCAAACCGAATTTTTTGTCCGTCAGCCTTATTGCCGACCAAGAGGACTTTTTTGCGGTGCACGGAAAGTTTCTGGGCGAGTTTGACTTCGGAAGGAGTGAGTCCCGCGCGCAGGTCTACCACAAAGAGAATAAGATCGCTGTGCGCCAGGGCGTAATCTCCTTGCACGAGGATTTCACGGTCAATGACATCTTCGGTGCCGATATCCATGCCGCCGGTATCCACGAATTTCATCTTGCGCCCGCGCCAAAACCCGATACCCTCCGTGCGGTCGCGAGTGGTGCCGGGAATATCGGAGACGATGGCGCGTTCTTCTTCAAGGATACGATTAAAGAGCGCGGATTTACCAACATTGCGTCGTCCGACGATGGCAACGACCGGGAGAGTGTTTTTCATAAGCGAGTTGAAGACTTTTTACTGGGCTACTGGATCGGCTCCAAGGATGACCAGGAAGTCGACATTGGAACTGGCGGCTTTGGCTTGCGCCGGAGCGGCAAAAAGGATTTCTTTTGTTTCAATGCCGGATTGCAGCCAGGTGGGAAGACTCAGGGCGACCTCAGCATGTAATGCTTTTTTCAGGTTTTCGAGCGCCGCGCTTTTTGAACCGTTTGAGAGATCATAGATCATCGTCCGGCCAAGGTCGCGCTGTGATGCGTTACCGACGCCAGCGACAGTGAATCCGAGTTTTGAAATTTCATCCGCTTTTTGGGCCGCAAGTCCTGTGATTCCGGTGCCATTCTGGATTTCGACCGACGCCTCGGGAAGGGGAGTCGCATCATTGTTTCCCGCCTGCCGTGCTCCGAGAATATTTTTCGCGAGCACGCGGATGGCGTTCCAGTCGTTGTTTTTTGGAAGCAGGAGGAACGCGCCGTCGATGATCTGCGCCTCAAGCGCGCCGCTCGGTGAATCGTCGAGTACGTTCATGGAAATACTTTCACGCGAAGTGTCTTTGAGAATTTTTGCCAGGCGCAGGGCCTCCCAAAGGTCAACGTTAACGGAGATGCGTTCTCTCATCTGTTCGATGAGACGCTTCACGCGGCTGGGCCGCAAGAGGGTTTCAAAAGAAAAGAGTTTATCCCGAACCGCGAGCATGATTTTTTGCTGGCGGCGGCTTCTGGCGAAATCCGAGTTCTCGCTGTTGTTCCCATGGCGGGAGCGCGCGAATTTGAGCGCCCGGTCGCCGTCCATGGTTTGCCAGCCTGCCGAGAAGTCGATGGGTTCGAATCCGTAGTCATTATCGGGATAGGATAGGTCGCTGAAAGCGCGGTCCACATGCACCCGCACGCCCCCCAGCTCGTTGATGAGTTGGATAAAGCCGTCAAAGTCCACCCGTATATAATAATGTATGGGAAGGTGGAGGATGTCCCCGATGACTTTGGAGGTTTGCGCGGCGCCCGAGCCAGGTTTGTCTTGTTCGGCGAAAGCATTGATGCTGTTGATGCGCCGCCAGTCGTAGCCGGGGATGGGGACGCTCAAGTCGCGCGGGATGGAGAGCATGGCGGCTTGCCCATCCGATGGGCGGATACTGGCCAGGATGATGGTGTCGGTGAGGTTCGCGCCGTCATGTCCTTCGCCCCCCGTGCCAAGGAAAAGAATATTGACGCGATTTTGTTTTTCACCTTTCAGGAGTTTGTCGCCGCTCATGCCAAGGTTGCGGATGCTCGTGATGATGGCGCCGGTTGAAACGCCGGCAAGATTGCTCGCGAGGATGAGCGGCGAGAGGGCAAAACCAATGATGATTCCAATTACCGCAAGAGTGGCCGCGATTTTTCTCTTGCGCCGCGGATCACTCGGGCGGGATGGATCAAGCAAATTGACTTTGAGATTTATCATAGTTTCGCGCGAGTAGGTGCAAGCATTATAACAAAGGAGCACACGCCTCCGCAATGCGCGATTTCGTGTGCTTTTTTGGAATACAGGATGCGTCGGTAAAAAAATCGGAAAGTCAGATTCTGGTGGGCGCACCTGGACTCGAACCAGGGACCTCTGTCGTGTGAGGACAGCGCTCTAACCAACTGAGCTATGCGCCCGTAATTGACTCGGTGTGCCAGAAAAGAAGTATGGTTATTCTACTACACCTAAAATGGATTGTCCACCATGACTTTTTCCCCAAAAAGCTTGATAAAGAGCGGTTTGAGGGTGTAGGATACAAAAATATGAAGATTGCCTTTATCCATAGCGATAAAAAGATCGGAACCGGTGCTCATTTTATCAATGATTTGATTGCTCATAAGCTGAGGGAAAGGGGTGTGGAGGTGAAGAATTTTTATCCGCAGTTTTTGCTTACCGATACGCCGGTACATTTTAAAGGGATGAATAATATTCTTTTTTTTTATTCCCTCCTGGAGAAGCGTGATGAGATTTTGCGGCATGATATCATCCAGGGCACGACCTATACACCTTTGGCTTTTTTGCGGTTTTCAAAGCCTGTGGTCTCGCATTTCGGATCAACGACTCTCGGGTTTTTGCAGGCCGTCCCCAAAACTCAACCTCTAGAAGGGGGCGGCACTGAAGTTTTTTATCGCCTGAAGAAGGCTGGCGTCATCTCGGAAATCAATCTCAAGACGCGTCGTCCGCTCAATGATATCGCCTCAATTGAGATGTATGCCGCGGAGCGCGCGGATTATATTATTGTCACGTCTCAGATTGTACGGACTGATCTCATCCGGGAGGGTATCGCATCAGATAAAATTAAGGTTATTTACAACGCTATCGAGGATTATTGGTTTGAAGCTCCGGAAGCGGAATTTGCCCAATATCCCTCACTTGTATTTTTAGGCAGGATAGGCGATGACCCATTTACGCTCAAGCTGAAAGGGGTGGATCGCCTTATCACCCTTTTTGAACGATTCCCGGATATCGATAAGCTCTCGATCGTCATGTCGCGGAACAAGGGTCTCGTGGAGTGGATGAAAAAAAATATTCCCCGCCATTCCATTATCGGAAATGCCGTCAAGGATACTATTCCGGCCAGTTTAAACAGACAGGGGGGGAGTATCGCGCTTTTAACTTCGCGCTACGAAGGATTTTCTTTAAGTTTAATTGAAGTGATGTCGCAGGGATTGGTACCGGTGAGTTTTCCTGTTGGAGTAGCTCCGGAAATCATTCGTGATGGAGAAAACGGTTTTTTGGTACACAATCTTACGGAGGCGGAAGAGAAGATTCGTCTTTTGATTCATGACGGCGCGTTGCGACACTGCCTTTCAGCAAGCGCGAGGGAAACAGCCAATCAATTCCGATCCGACGTGATGCTCGAAAAAACACTCGCATTATATAAAGAAATTTTGGATGAATATCGTCGCCGCAATAATGTGCATTCAGGTGGGAAAGCGCAGAGAAGAACAGTAAAAAGTTTTGAAAGACGGTGACATGGCGGAGGCGGAAGAGGAGAAGGGGATGGTGAGGATTTTAGAAATAGGACTTACGCGCTTCCGCCCGGGAGTCCTGTAATTGTGGAACTTCCCATGG
>JBBTTG010000022.1:0-30691 GCA_038064355.1 Patescibacteria group bacterium | reverse complement strand
CTACACAAATTTACACCCACGTTACCAATCCGAAACTCAAAAATATCAAAAGCCCATTGTGAAAACTCGGAATAAACTCCTCGTCATCCTCGGCCCCACTTCCAGCGGAAAAACCCGTCTCGCGGTGGCGTTGGCAAAAAAATTTGACGGAGAAATCGTCTCCGCCGACTCGCGTCAGGTCTATCGCGACATGGACATCGGCACGGGAAAAGATCTCAAGGAATATGGAACAATCCCTTATCATTTGATTGATGTGGCAAGTCCGCGCGTGCGATTTAGTGTCGCTCAATACCAGCGACTGGCATATAAGACGATACGGGATATTCTGCGGCGGGGAAAACTCCCCATTCTTGCCGGCGGTACGGGACTGTATATTCAATCTATCGTGGACGGCACCGTTTTTCCAAAAGCCAAGCCAGACCCGAAACTGCGCCAAAAGCTCGCCAAACTTTCACTTCCAGCACTCCTGCGCAAACTTACAACTCTTGACCCTGCCACCTTTGCGCGCATAGACAAGCGAAATCGACGGCGCGTGGAGCGTGCCGTGGAGATTTGCATACTCACAAGAAAACCGCTCTCCGAACAACGCCTCAAAAATCCGCCCCCCTACGATATCCTCCAAATCGGAATCGCGCTTCCAAAAGAAACACTCCATAAAAAAATAGACGCACGCCTGCGCGAGCGACTCGGGAAAACCCCTCATCCTCCCCTCTCCCACAAGGGGAGAGGATTAAAGAGAGGGGGCGGACTTATTGAGGAAGTGCAAAAACTCCACCGCCAAGGCCTCTCATGGAAACGCCTTGATGAATTCGGTTTGGAATACCGATTTGTGAGCCGATACCTTCGCGGGAAGCTTTCTCTGGAACAGATGAATGGCAAACTTTCGCGCGCCATCAAAAACTTCTCTAAACGCCAAATGTCGTGGTTCAAGCGGGACCCGCGTATACATTGGGTGTCCTCTGCGCAAGAAACGCGAACCCTCGTAATAAAATTTTTACACCCGAAGAAACTTCTTCAATAAACGCGCCACAAGCTCGGGATTTGCCTTGCCTTGAGTGGCTTTCATCACTTGGCCGACTAAAAACATCAACACCGTTTCTTTTCCGTTTTTGTATTCCTCCGCCACGCCGGCATTTTTTTCAATGACGTCTTCCACAATGCCCGCGAGATCATCCTCCGAAGAGATTTGTTCCAGCCCTTTTTCTTCCAAAATCTGGGACGGATCCTCGCCGGACATGAGCATCTCCTCAAGAATTTGAAGCCCGACCGGCCCCGAAATCCTCCCTTGATGGACGAGCGTAATAAATTCAGCAAAATTTTCCGGCGTGATTTTTATGATCCGTATATCGATCGCGTGTTTTTCAAGCAAACCGAAGAGCTTGCTTGCAAACCATCCGGTAAATAGTTTCACGATCTTTCCTTTGTTTTTCTCCCATGCCTCCTCGGCAGTCTCTCCCTCCGAGGCGGTAGATCGTACCCAATCCTGGAGCTCAGAGAGCGCTTGTTCGGTATAATCCGCGATGGCCTTGTCGTCGGTTAAGACGAGCGCATCCGCGGCGGATATTCCATACTCCTGCCGGAAACGCAGACGCTTCTGCGCCGGAAGCTCGGGAATATGGGTCGCAATCTGCTCGGCGATTTCCTGCAAATGGAACGGCGGGATATCGGGTTCCGGAAAATAGCGATAATCATCCGAGCTCTCCTTAAGCCGCTGGAGTGTGGTCACCCCTCGCGCGTCATCCCAGCCGCGGGTGGAAGACACATCTGGCCGTTTGCCCTCTTCCCAGAGTTTACGCTGGCGTTCAATTTCATATTCCAAGGCGCGCTCCACCGATCGGAATGAATTGATATTCTTAACCTCGGTCTTGGGGAAAAACATGGGCTTTCCGTGTCCCGGCGCACCCAGCTCTTCAATAGGCCGCAAAGAAATATTGGCATCACAGCGCAGGTGCCCCTTTTCCATGTCGGCGTCCGAGACTCCCAAATAACGCACGATACGCCGGAGTTCTTGCAAAAAAGTTTTGGCCTCAATCGGCGAACGCATGTCGGGCTCGCTCACAATCTCCATCAAAGGCGTCCCCGCCCGGTTATAATCCACGAGTGTTGATTTGCCGTCCGGGCTGTGCAGGGATTTGGCCGCGTCGTCTTCCAAATGCAATCGTGTGACCCCGATGACGGCTTCCTTGCGATCTTTTCCTTTTGACGGAATATGATCCAATATCACCTTGCCCCGCGCGCCAACAGGAGACTCAAACATGGAAATTTGATACCCTTTCGGGAGATCAGGATAAAAATAATTTTTGCGGGCAAAACGCGACTCGGGTAGAATTTCACAATCAAGCGCCAGCGAAGTAAGCACTCCCCATTCCATGGCTTGTCGGTTCAATACCGGCAGCGTCCCCGGATGACCCATACAGATGGGGCACACGGTGGTATTGGGCGGGGCGTCTTCGCCGCGATTATCGCAGGCGCAAAACATCTTACTCTTGGTCTTGAGCTGGACGTGGATTTCAAGCCCGATAATGGCTTCGTATTGCATAATATTAAGCGGTTTTGATCCGACGCACCTCATTGTACAGGACGACCGTTAGTGCCGCAAATAGAGGAACCATGAGCTGATCAATAATGAGCCCTACGGCATAAGCGGTCCAAAAAACGCTCCCCGAGGCGGGTGCCGAGGCAAGCAGGAGGCCAATACCCTGACCAATGAGCATCCGGAGAAAAAAGAGAGCAAGAATAAAGGAAAAAAAACGCCCGAAGATTGCCATGCCAAGGCCGTGCGTGAGCTCGCGGCTCCTGCGGAAAGAATCAAGAATTCCACGACCCTCCACAAGAAACGCGGGCGCCACGAAAAAATACCATGTAAGAAAGATGCATCCCGGAACAAGAAGCAAAACAAAGCCGAAGCTCACCACGAGCCACCAGAGGAAGACAAGCACCGCGTATCCCGGAAGAAGGGCGATGCTGGCCCTGGCCAAGGCTGAAAAGCCCACCGCCTCTCCTTGAGAGGAAGTAAAAAATATTCGAAAGTACGTCTGATCCGCCCACACGCGCGCAAAAAAGACAACGGCGAAAAAAACGCTCATGATCAGAATGGTCAAGGTACGGGTACGGAAACTATCCGGCAGGAGTAATCCCATGGCGGGGAGTGCCAGTGGCACAAGCATGGTCGCAACGACCTTGGAAAAATTCTGAAGATAGAGGGCGGATATTTTACGAAACAGATCAAGGAGTCCGATCATACAGAAAAAATTTGAGTGAGTAAATTTTCCGCTTCACGGCGAGCCTCCTCAAGCGGCAAACCTGCCGGGAAATAGCGCACCTCGGTACCACGACACTCAAACAGTTTTCGCAGGGATGACGACATAAAACGTTTTTGAGCGCGCGTTACAAAATCCAAATTCTCAAAAATCGAATTATCTTTTTTATCAAATCGCCCCGCTATTCGCTCCATCGCCTGACGAGGAGACATCTTCATGAGCAAGAGTATATCCGGCCTATGATCGAGCGCGAAGGTATTGCCGGGCAAACTCACCAAGCGCCGCAGAGTCACCGCCTTTTTTTGTATCGGCTGATACACCAATGAAGTGGATATCCCCCGCTCCTGGAGAACGATTTTGCCGGCCGCAAGCGCGGGAACGATTAAACGCCGGTACAAAACCTCGCGATCCAGAGCGAAACTTTGCGAGATGGACATCCCGGAATAGTCGCCACCCTCTTTGACGATTTCCTCGCGAATGGCACGGCCTATCCAGGCGTGGGTGGGTTCGGCGGAAATGAGCACCTCCGCTTCGCGCACGTTTTCAAATGTCGGCAGGTAACCGCGCTCTTTGCCCCACGCGCGCACATCGCACACCGAGCGCCCCCGGTGCGCCAAAAAATCCCTCCAAGCATCCATCACGGTGCTCTTGCCGCTGCCATCGATGCCATCCAGCATGATAAATTTTCCAGCCATAGAATTTTTTATTTCATTCCCGTACTTCCAAACCCGCCGCGGTTTGAGCTTTCCACTATTTCAACCTCTTCCCATTCCGCCCGATCCATACGGACAAAAACCCCCTGCGCGATGCGCTCCCCTCGCTCCACGGCAACAGACGCGTCGGTAAAATTATATACGGAAATCAATATTTCGTCAGCAGGTCCGCAAAAATCGCTGTCGATGGTCCCCACTCCATTGGCAAGCATAAGCCCCTTTTTTGCGGCAAGGCTCGATCGCGCGGTAATAAAAAGCACAAACCCCGCGGGGATGCGGATAATGAAATTGGAAGGGATGCGAGCCAAGGAGTGCGCCGCGACCGTGACGGCTTCTCTGGCGTAAAAATCAAAACCGGCGGCACCAGCCGTCTGGTAGCGAGGAAGCGGAAGAGTGGAATCAATGCGCTTGATAGCGACCTGCATGGGTTTTAACGATAACGCCCCACCAGGGCATCAAGCGCTGCATGGAGCTCCTCCAGAGTGCCGTTATTGTCCACTCGTTCGGTGGCAAGTTTCACCACATCGGGAATAGTAATCTCCGTGGAGCGTTGATGGTCGGACAAAAATTGCTCGTAGGTCTTGGTCGTGTCATCGGTGTTTTCTCCGCGCAGAATGAGCCGTGCATGGCGCACCTTCGGATCCGCAAAAATTTCAACCAATATAAAATTTGGAAGCTTCTTCAAGTATTCAATATCCGCGAGACGCCGTATTCCTTCCACTACCACGAGATCGGTAGAGGCGGCTTGTGCATCCACGGCGATCGCCTTAGCCAGCGTATTTTCACCAAAAATACCGCGCACCCCTTCTGAAATCTTGACTAGGTTATCGCGACTCTGCTCCACATAAATACGATCCAGGATATCGCGCAAAATAGTAGAATAGCGAAATGTGCTGGCACCGTGTTTTTCCTCAAGGTATTTGGCCGCTGTCCCCTTGCCGCTCACCATGAGGCCGGTAAAACCGAGAACAATCTTATTGCTTTTCATATTTCTCTACCGTAGCGTCAAAATACTGCAAGTCAACACCCGCCTGGGCGAAAAGCGCCTCCGTCTCGGATCCGGCGTGATATTTTTTTTCACAGACCACGCGCACGATGCTGGCGTTGATAATCATCTTGGCGCAGGCGGAGCACGGAGTCATTTTGCAATAGATCGTACCACCTTCTATCGCCACGCCGAGCTTTGCCGCCTGAACGATAGCATTCTGCTCCGCGTGGGTGGTGCGCAGGCAGTGTTGAGTCTGGATACCATCCTCATGGATGACGGTTTTCATCTGGTGACCCACTTCATCACAGTGCGCGATGCCTCGAGGGGAGCCGACGTACCCGGTGACCAGGATATGCTTATCGCGCACGACAACACAACCACTCCGACCCCGATCGCAGGTGGCGCGCTGGGCGGCCGCGCGGGCCATACCCATAAAATATTCATCCCAAGAGGGACGAGTATGTGGAGTGAGTTCTGTCATAACTACTCGGAGGAAGCGAAACCCCGACCGCGGTCGGGGCTCCTTTTTTATTTCTTGATGATGATGTCGATGTGGTCTTTCAGCGTTGGTATGCTCTTGAGCCACGCGGGAAAAACCGTTATCCGCGCCTTTTCAACCGCTTCAAAACTCTGGAGATACCGGGTGGCTTCTTCCACCCCCATACCGGCGAGTTTGTCCATATTGAGGACACCGCTGGTCTTCTTCAAAACCGCGTCCCCGTCGGCGTAGATTCGGAGCGTGGCACGGGCATTTTTGGAGTCAAAACTCTCAAGCGAAATCAGCATAGCATCCTTGCCAAAATACGACAATTCCTTATCCTGCGGCACCGAAATCAAAAGACGCGTCTTAGAGGAGGTCTCAAGCGCCGAACGGTCATAGGCCACGAGCGCCAGTGTTACCTTGGCATGAATGGAAAAACTCTGCTTTTCCTCGCCAACCTTCGCCGAAATCTCGGCTGACGAAGCAGTAGCCTTGCCCACAACGCCGCCGTACTGCCCCTCCACTTCCTGCGCGAACCGCGCGATGGCTTCATCCTCAAGCTGTTTGACTACCTGCGCTTTGCCGCGAGCGATATCTTCGGCGGAAATAACACGGGCGGTTTTCGCCCCTCCAGTCATGGCCGCCTTGCTCTCCGCCCAGACGAGCTTCTGCTTGGCCACCGTCAGCCCCGGTATGGTAAACGTGGATGGATTGATGTTTCCGGAGGCTCCACCGATATCCGCATATACTTCAGCCTCCACGCTCCCCTTGGCCGGTACCGTTACCTGATTTTTGAGACGGAAAAGCACTCCGTCAGGCGTCAAAAACCGCGTTGTAGCCACCAGCGGCTGGGGAAACTCCATGGTACTCATGACCGTGAGCATCCCGGTTGCCTTGCCTTCGCTCGTTTTGACGCCGGTTGCCTCCACCTGCACATCGCCTTCTACTACACGTTCCTCAAGGATGCCGGGAATAGTCTCACCCTCGGCCCCGGAACCCACTCCAACCAAAAATTCAACGCTTTGCAACATCTTGCGTGGCGTAATCTCCACCCGAGCACTCATCAAAGAAAACATCACCACGGCACCTATCAAAAGCACCGTCAGGGCGACAAACCCGATGGCGATTTTTCGATACATGAGAAAAAGCGGAGCCCGTTTTTTTGCCTTGACCATAACGACTCAAATTAATCCTCCTTATACCTTTATTATAGCGCAAAGTTATACACAATGGCAAAAGGCTCTACACTACCGTCACGCTCCCCTGGCCCGTAAGCGCCTCAAGCGCGCGCACAGTGGACTCTTCATGCGTGGCAAAAAAATCGGTTTCAATCGTGCGCGTCTCCGTTCCCGCAGCCACGCGCAGATACACCGGCACATTCCCCCGAGCAGACGCGAGGTACTCTCGTATCCCCTGCATCAGCGCGGGATCGGGGTCGCGCAGGGATATCACGATGCGCCGCGGCAAATCCTCTCTCTTCTGCGAGAGCGCTTCCACCCGGTCGCAGACCATACGCTTCTTTCCTTCTTGCATGGAGAATTTTCCCGCAACGCGCAGGGGCGCTCCATCCTGCCAAAAGCCGGCGCTTCCCGCGTACATTTTGGGAAAAGCCACAACCTCGCAGGAGCCCGTCAAATCTTCAATCTGTATAACGGCCATCTGATCGCCGCTTTTGGTGGTGAATTTTTTGCAGAGGGTCACAATACCGGCAATAGTCTTCGCCTGCCCCTCACAGTCCTCACCCAAAGATTTGCATGGAGTAATGGAAATATCCAAACAATCTTTGAATTTTTCAAACGGATGAGAACTGATATACAACCCGAGAAGCTCCTTCTCCCACTGAAGCTTGGTGTCGGCTGTTGCGGACGGCGCGGGTTTGAGCAAAAGCCGCGGGTGCGACGAGGCGCCGGGTGCCGCGGCAACCGCGAACAAGCTTGCCTGCTTCCTCCCAATCGAATCAACAATCTCCTTATGGTAGGCAAGCAATGTGTCCATATTTTCAAGCAACACGCCCCGATCCCCGAATTGATCCATCGCTCCCGACTTGACCAAGCTTTCGAGCGATTTTTTATTGATACTCTTGTTTTTAATGCGCGCCAAAAAATCCTCAAGCGACGCAAACGCGCCCCCCTGCTCTCGCTCGACGATAATTCCGTCAATGACATCCCCTCCGAGATTCTTGATTGTCAGAAGCCCGAAACGGATCTGTTTGTCATTCACATAGGTAAATCCCGAGAGGCTCTCGTTCACATTCGGAGGCAACACCTCGATGCCCATAGAACGGCAGGCCGAGATCACCTCCGCGATTTTTTCGTTGTCCCCGCTCTCGGCACTCAACACCGCGGTCATAAACTCCGCCGGAAAATGCGCCTTCATATACGCGGTATGATAGGCCACCACGGCATACGCCACGGCGTGCGCTTTATTGAAACCATACGCCGCAAACGGCTCAATCAATTTCCACAGTTCGTTGGACTTGGCCTTGGTCATGCCGTTTGCCACGCACCCATCTTTGAATTTTTCCTCCTGCGCCATCATCTCCGCTTTGATTTTTTTCCCGATGGCTTTGCGGAGTTTGTCGGCCCCCTCCCAGGTATAGCCGGCGAGTTTGATGGCTAAAAGCAAAACATCGTCTTGATAGGTAATGACGCCGTAGGATTCCTTGAGGATCTCCTCCATGCGCGGATCGAGATATTCCACGAGCGACGGATTGTGCTTGCGGCGAATGTACTCGGGAATGGATTCCATGGGCCCCGGGCGGAACAGCGCCACCATGGCCATGATGTCGTGAATGGTCGTGGGCTTGAGCTCGGTGAGATACCGCGTCATGCCGGACCCGGAGAGCTGAAAGACCCCCATCGTCTCGCCGCGCGCCAAAAGCTCATAGGTCTCCTTGTCATCAAACGCCAGATTGATGAGGTCCACCGTGATCTCTTTTGTTTTTTTGACAATCTTCACCGCGTCACCAAGGATAGAAAGATTGCGCACGCCCAAAAAATCCATTTTTAAGACACCCGCATCTTCGATGGCATGCATCTCATACTGCGTAATGATATTTTCCCCGCCCGGCTCTCGCTGAAGCGGCGTATAATCGGTAAGCGGCGTTGGTGAAATCACCACCCCCGCCGCGTGGACGGAGGCGTGGCGCACACAGCCCTCGATACTGCGCGCGAGCTCCAAAACTTCTTTAGTTTCGGCGCTGTCATGATACATCTGCTTGAGTTCGGGGTTGAGATCCATGGCTTTTTCCACCGTCATCGGAGACCCCTGCGCCCCCAAAGGAATCATCTTGGAAAGCTTGTCGCCGACACTGTAGGGTAAACCTAATACGCGCACGACGTCGCGCACGGCCGCGCGCGCGAGCAGCGTCCCAAAGGTAACGATCTGCCCCACCTGATCGCGCCCGTATTTATTGCGAACATATTCCAAAACTTCGTCACGGCGATTATCGGCGAAATCCATATCAATATCGGGCGGCGAGGGACGAAATGGATTAAGGAAGCGCTCAAAAGGAAGATTGAACCGCAGGGGATCCACGGTGGTAATCCCTATGCAATAACTGACAAAAGACCCTGCCGCCGAGCCGCGCGTGGTGCACACAATCCCCTGCTGGCGCGCCCAGTTCACATAATCGGCGACCACGAGAAAATACGTGGGGTAACCCTTGCTGTTGATAATACCAAGCTCATAACGCAACCGCTCCTCGAGTTCCGGCGGCGATACCTCGCCGAATTTTCGCCGCAAACCTTCAAAAGCGCATTTCTCAAGATAAACGGCTGAATCAATGCCACCCGGCGTTTCGAATTTCGGAAAGAGCCATTTGCCCAGCTGAAGCTCCACATTACACCGATCGGCAATGCGCATGGTATTTTCCACCGCCCCCGGAAAATCTTTTTCCAGGGCCGCGCGCACGGCATCGGGATGTCGCAAAGACAAATCCGTATGCCGCATATCCAAACGATTGGTATCCGATCGCAGTTTCCCTGTCTGCACGCACACGAGAATATCCTGCGCCTCCCCGTCTTTCGGCTCGATGTAATGGCTATCAACGGTAGCCACGCATGGCACGCCGGTTTCATCTGAAAGCTCTTTCAAAAATTGATTCAGCCGTATTTGATCGGGAAGCTCGGGATGGTGCTGCACCTCGATGAAAAAATTATCCTTGCCAAAAATATCCAGGTATTCAAAAAAAGATTCCTTGGCCTTTTCGGGCCGGCCGTGCAAAAAATAGCGCGGTACTTCTCCGCGCAGGCACCCCGAAAGCGCGATGATGCCGGAGTGAAATTTCCGCAATGTTTTTTTATCAATGCGGGGTTTGTAGTAAAAACCTTCCAGGTGCGCCACGGTCGTAAGCTTCATCAGGTTGCGGTACCCTTCCATGTTTTCCGCCAGTAACGTCAAATGGTAGTAATCATCATCAACGCCGGTCTTTTTTTCTTCCAAATCCCCCATCGCGACATAGGCCTCCATGCCGATGATGGGCTTTATCCCAGCCGCTTTGGCCGCCTTATAAAACTCAATGGCGCCATACATGACGCCATGGTCGGTAATAGCCACCGCAGTCCCCTCCTGCTTTTTAACGGCGGCGATAAGATCCTTAACCTTTGGCAGACCGTCGAGCAGGGAGTAATGCGTGTGGGTATGCAAGTGTGCGAATTGGGTCATAAAACTTAACTCTGTAGATAACTCTTGACTTTCTTTACGCTAGTGTATATACTGTAAATACAGTATTGGAAAGGGGCGTCGACCGTTAGGACGATAGCCCCTTTTCGTTTTTCTTATTATTTTGAGGATCATTCAAAATGATCCGTCTTGTCCACAAATATATTAAAATTGTGGTTTTTAAACCCTTTTACAAAAAAATCGGTTCCGAGTTTTCTCTTTAAATAATCAACAATTTCAAGTTTATATTTTGACCCGTCAACAAGTTTTTTGAAAAACTTGATATCATAAGTTACAGCACCTATTAAAAGGTCTACAAGTTGAATCAAGTCATTTGACTTTGAGTCAAACCTGCATACACCGGCTAACGCAAGCCGTTTTTTGTATTGGTTGAATTTTTTCTTTACTTCAACTTCAAAACGAATATCTTTGGGGGTGGTTACATAATCAGCAATAAGCACGATAACCTCCTTCTCTGATAAAGCGGCATCTAAAAGTTTGAGCGTAATTTGTTCATACGCCAGCCACGGATTTTGGTCAAACCTCTTTAGATAATAATCGCTCTTAGTACTTATAGAATAGGAATAAAAACCAATACTCCGCGTCTCAAAAAGTGCATCAATCACCGTTTTTGCGAAACCAACATTATTCTTTGATAATTTATTAAATTTAACTTCATCGTAAAATTTTATTTTACTTCTCTCAAAAAAGAGCCTGCTTTGTAGATAGTATGGCTGGCTCATCTTTAATATTCCCACTGTAAAATATTGATCGTTCTGATCACTTAGGGTTCCGGTTTCATCCAAAAAGCAAAACTTGGTCCAGATTTTATCAAAATCTGCCAACTTAAGATCCTCTGTCTTTATTTCTTTGTTCGATTTAAAAAACATATTCTTACCATTTATCCAATAACACACCCTGAGCAGGGCATCTTATCTCCTCCTGCTTTTTAACGGCGGCGATAAAATCCTTAACCTTTGGCAGACCGTCGAGCAGAGAATAGTGCGTGTGGGTATGGAGGTGGGCAAATTGGCTCATACTGTTCGCTTTCAGAGTATACCAAGACCGAAAAAAGGAAAAGAGTAGATAGGGTACAAAACCGGCGGAACGAATGACTCACTCCGGATCACCGCTCACGCTCCTCTCTATAACCCTTGGCACAAAAATTATTGTAATCTACACAAGTACATTCTAAATCTACCCAAAAATACCTCAATCTACCCAAAATAACCTTTAACTACGGGGCATCAAGCCCCATGGCGACAGACGGTGGCAAAAAACACTCATCCGACTAAGGGAATCCCCTAGTCGGATGAGTGTTGTGCAAGGTCTCTATTTTTTCTTCTTTTTTTCACCCTTTTCCTCCTTCTCCGCTTTTTTGCTCATGAAATATCCCATGACTTGTTTTCCGGTTTCGGCAAGCACCGCGAAGAGCGAGACCGAATGCTCGATCTTGTCTTTGATGCTGTGCATCACGTCGTCAATACGATGCATCTTGTTTTGAAAATCTGTCATGCCGCGGCGCACGTCGCGCATCATGGCGACAATGTAATAGAGAATCCAGCAAAAGAAAATCGTGATCCACAGTACGGCGACCGCGAGCACGATATAGAGAATGTCTTTTGAGTCGGTAACGAGATTCATAATGTATAGGACTTACGCGCTTCCGCCCGGGAGTCCTGTAATTGTGGAACTTACCATGGCGGAAGCCACAGGGGTTTGACCAATCTCTTCGTTAAAAGGCTCTGCTCTTGCTCGCCGTAGCTCTACTACGCCTCGCAACATCCTCGCCTTTTGCCTCGACCTTGGTCAAACGCGTAAGTCCTAATGTATACAACCTTACGCCCGGGGCGTAGCGTTGAAACGTTTTTTTAAAATTTCAAGCACTTTGCGCACCGCCGCGTCCGCTTCTTCGGCAGTGAGGGTGTGATCCTTTGACTGGAGCGTCAACCGATACGCAAGACTTCTTTTTCCCGCTTCCATTGTATCATCTTGATACACATCAAACAATTCCACCTTGTGTATAAGCGGATCGGAACCCGCAATAGCATCAAAAAAATTCGCGTGCAAGACGCCTTGGTCTGCAAGAATCGCAATATCGCGCGACACTGCCGGAAAAACCGATACCGGTTTATAGAAAACCAACGCCTCTGCCGCCAGACTGGCCAGCGCGCTCATATTGAGCTCAAGCACTCCCACGCGCCCGGAAATATCAAACGCGCGGCTGACTTTTGGATGCGCTTCAGAAAGAAACCCGACCACCTGACCCCCGACGACAATCTCCCCCGTTTTCCCAGGATGTTGCCATGGCAAAGGCTTTGCCACAACCCGCACGCGATATTCACAAACGGCCGCACCTGCCTCGCCTGCAGGCGGGCCCAATGCCGTCACAAGTGCGCGCTTGGCCATCTCAAGCATGGAGTCATTCCCCCGTCGCATGCAAACAGCGGTAATCCAGGTATCCTGACGTGGCAAGACTCCTCCGTTTTTTCCACCCATCTCTTCGCCTTTTTCTTCCTTGCGATATACCTTTCCGATCTCGAGAAGGCGAAGTTCATCTGAAAAGTCCCGATTCTTTGCAAGACACTCGAGAAGATTTCCAACCAAATTGCGGCGCAAAAACGGCCGATCTTTTGACAAGGGATTTTCAAGCTCCAGATAAGCATCCTCTTTCTCTCCGAGATGGCGCACCTGCACGGGACTGACGAAAGAATACGTCTGCACTTCGGTGTACCCCAGACCGCGCACGAGCGCATCCGTGATCCGCTGTTCCAGTCGCCCCGACCGGTGCGCGGGCGGAACAATAGGAAACACCGGCAATTGCGCCGGAATATGGTGATACCCGTAGATCCGCGCCACTTCCTCCACAATATCTTCGGGAATGGAAATATCCTTCATCGCTCTCCAGGTTGGCACGCCAATCGCGAGCATCTCCCCTGTTTTTTTCACGGAAAAACCCAGATCCGTAAGAATGCGGTTGATTTCCTTATAAGGAATCTCCACGCCGATTTTTCGCGTCATCTCTGAAACCGGAATGCGAATCGGGCCTTGGTTGAGGCGGAAATGCTTTTTGTCCGCTATGGCACTTGCCACCCGGGCGCCAGGGCACAGCTCAAGCGTCAGCTCCACCGCTTTTCGCAGAGCGCTCTCGCAGAGGTTCGGATCAAGGCTCTTTTCAAATCGCGCGGAGGATTCCGTGCGCAAACCCAAACGCGTTGAGGTACGCCGAACAAATGAAGGGTGAAAATTGGCCGCCTCAAAAACAATACTCGTTGTGCTTGGCGAGACACTGCCCTCCTGCCCTCCCATCACCCCCGCAAGCGCCAGCACTCGCCCTCCGCTCACGATCACGATATCATCACCATTCAAATCATACCTGCGTCCATCAAGTGCGTGGAACGCTTCGCCATTTTTCGCGCGACGCACCTCAATGGCAATCGTGCCATTTTTCTCCGAAAGTCTCACCGCGTCAAACGCGTGCATCGGCTCGCCGATGTCGAGCATCACATAATTGGCAATATCCACGATAGTGTTGATGGGCCGCACTCCGGCGGACAGGAGCCGCTTCTGCATCCACGACGGGGAAGGTGTTGTTGTCACCCCCTCCACCGCGACGGCCATGTAACGAGAACAGTCTTCAGCGCGGGCGATATCCACTTTCAGACGGCGCTCTTTTCCGAGCCGAATCGGCGAGGTCTTGTACGCCGCAAGCGGACGCCGAAAGAGAGCCGCCACTTCGCGTGCCATGCCATAGTGCCCCCAAAGATCCGGGCGATTCGTGAGCGATTTATTATCAATATCAAAAATGACATCATCAAGACCCAGCGCTTCGGCAAGAGGCGTACCGGGTCTGACTCCGGACAGGTGAGATACATCCATAATCTCACGCTCGTTTTTGGACGGAAACATATCCGCCAGCCCCACTTCATTTGAGGCGCAGATCATGCCGCGCGACTCTACTCCGCGCAATGACACGAGTTTCATCTCGACGAACTCCCCTTCTCCGTGCCAGCGAACGCTGGCGCCGATTTTTGCCACCGCCACGAGCATTCCCGCGCGCACGTTGGTGCCGCCGCACACAATCTGCAACATTTCTTTTCCCGTATCCACGGCGCACACGAGCAGCTTATCGGCATTCGAATGTTTTTCCGCTTTGAGCACGCGGCCAATAACAATATTTTCGAGCGCTTCTCCCTGATGCTCCGCTCCTTCCACCTCCACGGTGGAAAGCTTCAAAATTTCCGCCACTTTTTCCGGAGTGACGGAGGGCGGAAGCTTCACATAAGTTTTCAACCACTGAAAAGATAAACGCATACTATATGGTGAGCCTGTCGAACCATTAAAACTGTGAAAGAAAGCGCATATCGCCGCCCTGAAGCAGGCGCACGTCTTCGATGCCGTACTTGAGCATGACCAGCCGCGTCAGTCCAAAACCAAAAGCGAATCCTTGATATTTTTTCGGGTCAACACTCCCCGCGCGCAACACATTCGGATGCACCATACCCGCGCCAAACACCTCAAGCCATCCGGCCCCCTTGCAGACACGGCAACCCTTCCCTGAGCAGAGGAAGCACGACACCTCCCCATTCACGCCCGGTTCGACAAACGGATAGAATTTCGGGCGCAGGCGCACTTCCGTTTTTCCTCCATAGAGATGTCGCGCCACCGTTTCGATCACTCCCTTGAGATGAGCAATGGTGATATTCCGATCGATCACAACCCCTTCGAGCTGGGAAAACGTGTGCTCATGCCGCGCGTCGGTGGCCTCGTTTCGAAATACGCGCCCTGGGACAATCGCGCGCAAAGGCGCTCCGTGTATTTTCATCGCGCGCACCTGCACCGAAGAAGTATGCGTGCGCATGAGCCATCTATTGGATCCTTTTCCGCCAGAGGCGGATCCGTCTTTGGCGGATAGGTAAAACGTATCCTGCATATCACGCGCCGGATGATCCGCCGGAATATTCACGGCTTCAAAATTGTAATAATCGCTCTCAATCTCCGGCCCATCAAGCACGAGAAATCCCATGGAGGCAAAAAGGTCCTCGAGATCCTCGCGCACCATGCTTTCCGGATGGCGGTGCCCGACGGGCGAAGGAGGAAGCGGGGGCGCTGTCACATCGGCCCGCTCACGCGCCAAATCTTTTTCGAACGATTGCGACTCCAAAGCGCGCTCTTTTTCCGCAAGAGCATTCTCAATAAAACGCTTCAGGTCATTGGAGGCGGGTCCCCATTTTTTTCTCTCCTCGACCGATAATCCGCCAAGCTCTCCCATCAAATTGGTCACCAAGCCCGCCTTGCGGCCAAGGTATTTCACCCGCAGAACTTCAGCGGCCTCCACGCTTTCCACTCGCGCGAGCTCCACGGGAAATTCTTTTCTAATTTTTCCAATTGATATCTCAATTTGCATATCCATCATTTTTCCTACACGCTACTCTCTACCCGCTACTTACTCTCCCCCCTATTGTACCAATTGCTTCGCCCATTCCACAATCGGTGAAGCAAAGCGCGAAACATCTTTCACGGTGACCAAAAATACCAAAACCAAAAGGAGGAGAAACCCGATATTGTGAAAAACCACCTCAATCTTTCGGCTCACCGGCCGCCGGCGAATTTTTTCCAGGATGATAAAAAGTAATCTTCCGCCATCGAGCGCCGGAAAAGGCAGGGCGTTCATCACCGCAAGGTTAATAGAGAGGATGGCGGTAAACTGAAGCAATTGCGTCCACCCCTGGCGCGCCGCCTCGCCCGTAAGCACGGCAATCCCCACCGGCCCCGCCACATCCATGCCCGTGGATTTACCCAACACGAGATCGCGCAACATGCCGCCAAACGCCTGCACGGTCGCTTTTTCCAAATAAAAAGTCGTAAAGGCGCCTTGCGGCAAAGCCATCCACCATGGATAGCGCACGGTGCCAACCTCCGCGAGTCCTATGCCAATCCCGGGTTTTCCCGTTGCCTCGAGCACCTCCGGCACCACAGTGATTTCTATGGGCTCCCCCTCGCGCCGCACGGCGAGACCTAACGATTGTCCTTCGGCTTGAGTCACCCGATTCCGAAACCCATCCGCCGATGGGATCTCCGCGCCTTCGATACGAAGGATGGCATCTCCCGCTTTGATACCCGCACGCTCTGCCGGAGATCCCGGCAACACTGCGAGCACCTCGATGCGTCTATCATTGACGACCGCGTGCTTGGAAATATTTTCTTGGATCACCTGCGGAAGGCCGGCAAGATATCCACCGGCAATGAGAAAAATCGCAAGTAAGGTATTGAAAATAACTCCCATGGCGATCACCGTAAACCGCGCGAACGCGCCCCGAGAGGAAAAATTCTCTGGATCTTGTGAGGCCTCGCCATCTGCATGATCTTCTCCTTTGATGCGCACAAATCCTCCCACCGGTATCCAATTGAGCGAGTACACCGTGTTGCCGGAATACGGAACATCCCTTTTCCCAACAATCCATTGCCACTTCCCTGCCACCTTCCGAACACCCACCATTCTCGGAGGAAAACCGAAGCCGAATTCTTCGATGCCGATTTTTTGTTTTTTGGCGGCGATGAAGTGCCCGAATTCATGGACGAAAACAAGAAGGCCCAAAACCACGATGAAGACAAAAAGGGTGAACATAAAAAAATTTCTTTCAAAAAACGCTCTGACGCTTGACGTTTATTTTTTTTCCGAGCCAACGACTCGCGATCGCGTGAAAATACGGAGTTATATCGCTCGCATACCACTGATGGCGAACGCCTGATTTTTCGGATAGCGCGGTTCCGTCCGCCAGCTTTTGAGCCATCGCATCGGCGGCGTCCACCAAGCGCACGCCCTCCCCGACAATACTCTGCAACAGTCCCTTGATGAGCGGGTAGTGCGTGCACCCGAGGATCAGAGTATCAATATTCCGCGCGAGAAGCGGCTCAAGATACTCACGCGCGACACTCTTCATCTGCGTGCTCCGGAGCCAGCCCTCTTCGATGAGCGGCACAAAAAGCGGACACGCTTGGCTGAAAATCTTGAGACGGGCATCGCGCCGCGTGAGACGCTTTTCGTAGACGCCGCTCTGCACGGTCGCACGTGTACCAATGATACCGATACGGCCGCTTTCCGTAAAGCGTGAGGCCTCGTCTACCGCAGGTGTGATGACCTCGAAAATCGGAACAAGGGGAAAATGTTTTTTCGCGACCGGGAAGGCAAGGGCCGACGCGGTATTACAGGCCATCACAATCCGATCTACGCCACGCGACAAAAGAAATTTGATATTCTGTAAAGTATAGCCCTCAATCACCTGCTTGCTTTTATTCCCGTAGGGAGTCCGCGCCGTATCGCCGAAATATACGAGCGGCTCCCCGGGAAGGCGGCGCATAATAGCACGGGCGACCGTGAGCCCGCCTAATCCCGAATCAAAAATACCAATCATATCCTACACTTGAGGCGCACTGATGATGTCCATGAGCTCGGCTCTTTTTTCCTCCAGAATCCCCCCCGTCTTCGCCTCAAGGTTCAGCCGCAAAAGCGGTTCGGTGTTCGACGCGCGCAGAGAAAATCTCCAATCGGGAAACTCGATAGTCAAGCCGTCAATCTTCGTTACCTCGCCATCGCGGAATCGCGCCTCAAGAGAGGCAAGGATTTCTTGCACCGCGCCGCGATTCGCGAGTTTGAAATTGATCTCGCCGGACTCAACCGAATGCGCGAGCGGCGCCAGGATCTGCGAAAGTGGCTTCTTCTCCCGCGTCATCACGCGCAGAACATGAGCCAGCACGAGCAAAGGCGCCTCGGCAAAACCGGACTCGCGGAAAAAATAATGCCCGGAAGACTCTCCTGCAAAAAGACCGCCGGCCTCGCGCAGGGCATTACTGATAAACGCATGCCCCACTTTGCTCATCATCGGGGTTCCGCCGGCATCCTCAATAACCCGCCGCGCGCTCCAGGCGTAACGCACGTCGTAGAGAATTTTTCCTTTCTTTTCGCGCAACACTTCACGAGCCACCAGCGCGGTCGTCAAAGACGCGGGCACGATCTCCCCGCGCTCGTCTATAAAAAAAATTCGATCGCCGTCGCCGTCTGGTGCCACACCAAGATGGGCACCCTCTTCCACTACGCGCTCGCGCAGGGTATCAAGGGTTTCAAAAATGAGCGGGTTTGGTTCGTGCGCCGGAAAATTACCATCAAGTTCGAAATTCATTCTGGAAAGCGCAACCTGTGGCACGCGCGCGAAATAGCTTTCCAAGAATTGCGCCCCCATGGCATTGGCGGGATCAGCCACCACCTTTATGCGCGGCATGTCCTCCGGCAAGGGGGCAAGCCGCATCACCTCATCAATTTCCGCTTCCTGAATACCGGCGACCTCGCGCACCGATCCGATGCCTTGAGCCGGAGCAAAATCCCCGGCAATCGCCAAATCGCGAATCTGATCAAGACCACTCTCCAATCCCACTTTTATGATCCCTTTTTCATCGCACAGGACTACCTTAAATCCGTTGTATTCCTTCGGGTTATGCGACGCGCTCACCTGAATCCCCGCTTTGATACCAAGGTGCCGCACGGCAAAATAGAACGTCGGGGTGGAAACAAGCCCGACATCAACCACATCAACCCCGGCGTCATTTATTCCTTTGATGAGCGATTGATTCAACGACGGACTTGAAATCCTCATATCACGGCCCACGAGCACCTCCTTGGCGCCCGAAAAACGCGCCAACGCCTGCCCGACACGATAGGCCATGTCTTCATCAAGCTCCGATGGGTACACGCCGCGAACATCGTAGGCCTTAAAGATGAAGGGATTGATTGGTTGCATATTCACGTTGTTTATTGTACAATATCAGTAACTTCCTGTTTCGCCAAGACCGCATAAGGCGATGCGGAACAACGAAACAACAGGGTGGCCTCAGTAATAACACAATAACTTAAATAACCTTGAACTGCGAAACGCGCTCATTATATTCCCTGAGCGAATCCGCCAGCTGGCGGAGAAGTCGAAGGGCTGAAATAGCTAAAAAGCTATCCCTCGACAAGCTCGGGAAATAATTTTTTGGCTATTTCGCAATTCAAGAAACTTAATAACTCATTCTATGCCCTATTACGCGTGGATTCTCATTATTCTCGGCATCGTTCTTTTGTGGATCGTTCTTGCCTATAACAGTCTCGTCAGCCGACGCAACCAAGTGGATGAATCCTGGTCGGACATTGATATTCAACTCAAACGGCGTTACGATCTTATCCCCAACCTCATAGAAGCGGTCAAGGGGTACATGACGCACGAGCAAAAAACGCTCGAAAATGTTACCAAGGCGCGCACGATGGCCATGTCCGCCAAAAACATGGCAGAACATGCCAAAACCGAAAATATGCTTTCCGAAACACTCAAATCCCTTTTCGCGGTTTCGGAGAATTATCCAGACCTCAAGGCCTCGCAAAACTTCCTCCAACTCCAGGATGAGCTCTCGGATACGGAAAACAAAATCCAGGCCGCCAGACGTTTTTTCAACGCGAATACCCGAGACTTCAATACGGTCGCACAATCTTTCCCGACCAATATCATAGCCAACCTCTTCAAATTCGCTTCCCGTGAATTCTTTGAACTCAAAGAAGAAGCCGCCCGCGAAGCGCCAAAGGTGAGTTTTAAATAGCAATCCCAAAACATCAACACGTCTGGGAAATACATCTTCCAGACGTGTTGATGTTTTTACTGAAAAGCGGTAAAATAAAACTATATGTACTCACAAATTGCCGCCAACAAACGTAAAACCATCCTGCTCGTCGGTCTCTTTGTCATTTTTATGATTGGACTCGGCTGGGCTATCGGGAAATTCGGCAATTTCGGACCCGGGAGTATTTTCCTTGCCGCCATTATTTCAATCGTGATGGCTCTTTTTTCCTACTACTCCGGCGACAAAATGGCGATCATGACATCAGGGGCACGCGGACCGATTCAGAAAACGGACAACCCCTACCTCTGGCGCCTCGTTGAGAACCTCTGCATCTCGAATGGCCAGCCCATGCCCAAGCTCTATATTATTCCAGATCCGGCTATCAACGCTTTCGCCACGGGACGAGACCCGAAACACGCATCCGTGGCCGTCACGCAAGGCGCGCTTGAAAAACTTGAAAACGAAGAACTTGAGGGCGTGCTCGCCCACGAACTCTCTCACGTCAAAAACTATGACATCCGCGTCATGACCATTGTCATCGTGCTGGTGGGCACGGTCTCAATCCTGGCCGACTGGATGATGCGCGCCCATCTCTTCGGCAGCCGAGGCGACCGCGACCGAAATTCCAATCCCATCTTTGCCATTATTGCCATTGTGCTGATTCTTCTCTCCCCCATCATCGCAGAAATCATCAAACTTGCCGTCTCGCGCCGTCGCGAGTACCTCGCAGACGCTTCCGGAGTGCTTTTGACGCGCTTCCCGGAAGGACTCGCTCGGGCACTTGAAAAAATCTCGGCCGATACGCGTCCGCTCGCGCGGGCGCATACCGCAACCGCCCATCTCTATATCGCCAATCCGTTCGGCTCCAAAAAATCCCTCTCAAACCTTTTTTCCACCCATCCGCCCGTGGAAGACCGTATACAAAAATTGCGCACTATGGGAGTCTAGGAATTGGTTCATCCCTAGCCCTTGATACCTGATCCCTACTCTCTATGCCAGTCGCTCCCAACTCCATTGAAGCAGATCGCGAACAGAGGCTCGCGCGCGCAAGACATTCGCAGGCATCTTCGCCCCCTCCTATCGGCGCGCCCCTCACAATGGACCCACAACAATCACAGCGACCGTCTGGCGGGCAGACCGGTGCGCAAGGCAGCGCGCAAAATGAAACGGACTCACCATCCGCCATGGAAAGGGTTGGCAACGCCATCCCCGGAGACTCCACGGCAAAAGCAGCGGGAGCGGCCATGGGGAGCGCGACCGAGATCATGCAGGCCGTCCGCGAGCAGGGCATCCCCGCCGCCATGCAAAAAATCGGCGCGTCTTATCTCCAGATCACCGCCCTCGGTATCAAAGAAGTCGGAAAAAAAACACTCGGTTCAGACCTTGGACTCCTTTTTTTTATCGGCGCCAATCTCCAGTTACTCCTTTTGCTGGGCGGAAAATCCATAAAAAAACTCCCCATGGAACTCTGGGAACTCATCCTGATTCTTTTTCTTGATATCGTCATACTTTTCCTGATTCTCACCGTAGTGGGATTCCTCTCCGGCATGGTATCATATGTAAAACAGCACCAGGGAGATGCGCTTTGGGGCATCTTCTTTGGCCCCCTTGATCTCATCAAAAACATCATTCCCTAACCCTTACGACCATGGACCGCAAGCGTATCTTTCTCATCCTCGGGTTCGTCCTCCTCTGTATCCTGCTTGGGTTTGGCATTTACTGGTTTTTCTTTCGTCCACTGTTCGCCCCAGCAACGCCGCCGGAAGTGGAAGTACCGCCTATCACCACCCTCCCGCCATCCGCTCCGGCATTCCCGGTAGCACCACCTATTACCGTCACGCCGCAAGCACCGGGTGCCCCCTCCGCCGTCGCCGCGGGCCAAGTCACCGCCACCACCGCGCTGACTACCACCCCAGCCCTCAACCCGGCGCTCTCCGCGGATGGACAATCTATTTCTTTCTATAATCCGGCCGACGGAAAATTTTATCGTGTCCGTCCGGACGGCACAACCGAAACGCTCGATAATCGCATTTTCCACAACGTCCAAAAAGTCACCTGGGCCGGCGATCGCAATCAGGCGATCCTAGAATACCCCGACCAGTCCAAAATCCTCTACAACTTTGGAACGCAGACCCAAATCTCACTGCCCCGTCATTGGCAGGAATTCTCCTTCTCACCGTCAAGCGATCAAATCGCTTTTCTCTCTATGGGCCTCGACCAACAAAACCGCTGGCTCGCGATGGCCAATGCCGACGGCTCAAAAACCACCGCTATAGAACCCCTGGGAGACAATGCCAACAAGGTGCAGGTCGCATGGTCCCCCAACAATCAGATGATCGCTTTCTCGCGCACCGGCCAACCGCAGGGGCTCAATAGCCAAGAAGTGCTCCTCATCGGAAAAAATCAAGAAAATTTCAAATCATTGCTCATCAATGGTCTTGATTTTGTGGGACAGTGGTCCCCGGACGGCGAGCGCGTTCTTTATTCTGCCGCAAACG
Source organism: Patescibacteria group bacterium (assembly GCA_038064355.1). Lineage (GTDB taxonomy): Bacteria > Patescibacteriota > Patescibacteriia > GWA2-47-26 > GWA2-47-26 > JBBTTG01. The sequence continues at coordinate 8,441 of JBBTTG010000022.1, read as the reverse complement.
GCGATGACGATTGGAAGCCGCGCCTCTGGGTGGTGAATGCCGATGTGGACAACACCAGCACCGGAAAAACCCCGCTCAACATCAACACCTGGGCGGATAAGTGCGTCTTTGCGGATGCCGCCACGGTTTACTGCGCGGTTCCAAAAGATCTCCGTCGAGGAGCGGGACTCTACCGGCAAGTATCCGACACGACAGCCGATGACATCTACCGGGTGGATATTACAACCGGCGCCACGTCGCTCATCGCCATTCCCGCGGAAAATTATTCCGTGGGGCAAATCATGGTCACCTCCGGCGAAGAATATCTCTATTTCACCGACCGCGCCACGGGGCAACTCTATAAGATCAATCTCCGATAAAAAATCTCCATGCGGCAACCACGTTTCTTAGCAATTACTGCGGGCCTCATCCTCTTCGCCCTCGGCCTCACGGTGTGGCAGATTTTAAGTTTCCGCGTTCCAGAGTACGTTCGAAATCCTCCAACCACGGAAGAAATAAAACTCAAAGCCATCCAAGGCGCGATCAAACTCGAAAAACCTCTTACCCGAGCCACCGACCCCGTTATCGGCAATCCCGCGGCGCCTTTTGCCGTGGTGGAATTCGCTGATTTCCAATGTGCGTACTGCGCGGAGACTGCCGCCAACTTGCGTGAGATAGCTCGAGACCTCCCGGACCAGGTGAAAATAATCTGGAAAGATGCCCCTGACCAGCGCGCGCACCCGCAAGCCATGAATGCGACGCTTGCCGCCCGGTGCGCCGCCGAACAAGGTGCCTTTGCCCAATATCATGACGCCCTCTTTGCCAATCAAAAAAATCTCAGCCCAGCCTTGTATCCGCAGATTGCGGTAGACCTCAAGCTCAACGCCGGGAATTTTGAACAGTGCCTCTCCGCGAAAAAATGGCAGTCCACTGTCGAAGCAAGCATCGCTGAAGCCATCGCCCTCGGCATTGGCGGTACACCGTATCTCTTTATCGGAAACGAACGCGTCACTGAAAACGTAAGTAAAAGTGAACTCAAGCAAATCATCGAACGCGAACTCAAAAAGTAATCTTGAGTAGGTTCTCTCCCTTTGCAAAAGGGAGAGCCAGAGAGGGATTTGTATTAAGGGCTGGAAAGAATCCCCCTCAATCCCCCTTTTTCAAAGGGGGAGGGTATCAGGCAATATTGATAAAACTCATTTTTCCGCACTCTCACTATTATGCTCCGCCGGGTCTTCTTGGCCTCTTTCCTCTCCCTCCTTTTTCTCACTGCGACTGCGCGACAACTGCAGGCGGCTTCCTGTCTCTGCCGGACATTACCAACGACAAATTCCGCTCGAGACGGTTGCAAGGTCGTAACAACAACTGACTGCGAAGCCCTCAATGTCCAACCGATTTCACAGTTTGATATCGGCACCACCACCTGTGAATACTTCCCAGATGTTGATAATTGCACAGCGACAAAATCCGGAAGTGAGCTTCTCTTCGGCACCGATGACAGCCTCTACACGCTCCCCATCGAACCCAAACTCCAGATCCCCATCCCCAACCTGAAATTCACGCCCGCTCTCATCGAGGAATCCGAGGGCAAGCGTTTCTATGTCATCAACACCCTTGCCGACTACCTAGGCGGGGCATATACCTTCCTTCTCTCTATCGCGGGCATCCTCGCCGGCATCATGATTACCATCGGCGGTTTTGAATGGCTTATTGCCGCGGGCGACAAGGGAAAAATCACTCACGCGAAAGAGCGTATCCAAAATGCCGTGATCGGCATGGTCTTGGCGCTGGGATCCTACGTCTTGCTCTCGGCTATAAACCCCGATCTCGTCCGCTTTAAGGCGCTCAAGATTGAAGCCATCCCACGGGAATACGCAAGCGATACGATCGCTGGCGGAGCCGAGGGAAAACCCGTCACCATCCCCTCCACTTTCAAAGAAATCACAGAGCCGGCGTATATCGTTACGAACATCACCGACGGCACGGCAGCGGCCATGGAATCCGTCGCCGCGGATGATTTCCTAAAAGCCGCGCGGGTGTTTTCCGAAGACCCCGACGTCTCCGGAAGAAAAATCCGTATCACTTCCGCCTTTCGCACCTACGAAAAACAGTGCAACCTCTACAAGCGCAACTGCGGCGTGGCAGACTGCAGTAAAAAAACCACTTCAAAATGCAAAGTCCCAACCTGTTTTCCGGGATCAGACCCCGCCAAGACCTACTGCCCGCACACTTCGGGCATTGGCGTTGATCTCTGGTGTGACGGGGATGGCACAAAAAAATGCGCCAAGGGTGGAAGCCTGGGCACCCTGGACGAAGAAAAGTGTCCCTGCCAAAAAATCCTCACGGACATCATGAAAAGAAACAAATTCTGCCGCTTGAAGAGCGAAATCTGGCACTTTGAACACGAGCCCGCCATGTCCGGCGGCTGCCAATAAATCCTCTCATCCGGTTTTGATGAGGCGTATAAACTCCTGAAACCGTTCCTTCACCATGGGATGTTCTCGAAGCTCCGGATCGACGTCCGAAAGACGCGTGGCCTCCTCTTTTGCCATTTTTAAAATATCCACGTCATCAAGACTCGCGATCTGGAATTCCGGAAACCCCGACTGCGATGTTCCCCAAATTTCTCCGGGGCCGCGCAGGGCAAGATCCTGCTCGGCCAGTTCAAATCCATTGTCGCAATTGAGAAACGCCTTGAGCCGACGCTTGGCGGACTCCGTCGGAGTATCAGCCATGAGAAAACAATACCCTTGTGCTGCGCCACGGCCCACCCTTCCCCGCAATTGATGCAATTGCGCCAAACCGAACCGTTCCGCCGCCTCAATCATCATCACCGTGGCCGCAGGCACATTCACTCCCACCTCAACCACCGTAGTGGAAACAAGGATTGGCATCTCTCCTGCCGCAAATTCACGCATAAGACGCTCCCTTTCCGCCGGTTTCAGCCGCCCGTGCATGGCGCCGATTTTTATATCCGGGAAAACATCCTTTTGTAATTTCTCGCACTCTTCATTCACCGCTCGCATACCGAGCTTGTCCGAGGGATCAATCAGCGGGCAGAGGATGAACGCGCGGTACCCTGCCTCAACCTCCTGACGGATAAATTGATAAGATTCCTGGCGCGCGCGCTTACCGCTCACGATTTTTGTAATAATCTTTTTTCGTTCCTTGGGCAATGCTCGGATGAGCGAGAGATCAAGATCTCCATAGAACACCAACGCCAAGGTGCGCGGAATGGGAGTTGCCGTCATAGAGAGAAGGTGCGGGAGTACTCCGCCGCCGCTTTTCTCGCGCAGAAGCTTTCTCTGGCGCACGCCAAAACGATGTTGCTCATCAATGATGGCAAGGCCGAGATTTTTAAAACGCACCTTGTCTTCAATCAACGCATGCGTGCCGATGACAACATCCACCATCCCTTGTTCAATCTGCTTGAGTATCACCGCTTTTTGCTTCTCCTTCGCGGGAGCCGCGTCGCCCGTAACGCGTTGATACTCACTGGTAAAAATCCCGACGCTTATTCCAAAAGGTGAAAGAAGATTGGAGAGCGTTTCAAGATGCTGGAGCGCCAAAATCTCGGTTGGGGCCATATAGGCCGTTTGGAATCCGGCTCGCGCGGCATTGAGCGCGGCCACTGCCGCCACCACTGTTTTTCCCGATCCCACTTCTCCCTCAAGCAAACGATTCATGGGCCGTTTGCGCCCCATGTCTTGAAGGATCTCCCAGGCCGCGCGGCGTTGATCATCCGTCAGCTGGAAAGGAAGCGCGCGGACAAATTGCTTGGTCTGCTCTTCCGAAAAAGGGATCATCGGCGCGATGGCCTGATCCATCTCACGACGAAGAATCTGGGAAAGCAATTGGAATAAAAAGAGCTCCTCGAATTTAAAACGTCGTCGCGCCTCATCAGCCATCGCGAGACTTGAAGGAAAATGAACATCAATGACAGCCTGGTGCAACGGCAGAAACCCCGCGCGCGACACCACATCCCCGGGGAGCCATTCTTCAAGAAGGGACACTGCGGGAAGAGATTGTTTTACCAAAAATCGAAACTGCTTTTGCGATAGTGCCCGCGTTGAATTATACACCGGCACGATACGCGCCGTGTGGATATTGCCCGCGGAAAATTTTTCGTAAACAGGGCTTACCATCTGCCACCCCCCCGTATTGCCGTCGTCTACCTTGCCGGCAAGGTAGATCTCATCGCCGATTTTGAGCACATGTGCGAGGTAGGGTTGATAAAACCAGCCGACCGTCATGCGTCCGCTCTCGTCGGAAACCACGGCTTCGGTGAGCGACATCTTTCTCCAGCGACTCCGCTTATTCTGTATCAACTCCACGCGCACCCGTACGGTGGCCATCTGGCCGGGCTGCAAATCTCGAATCAAAGAGACATGGCTCCAGTCTTCATACCGAAATGGAAAATACGCAAGGAGATCGCGTACCGTCTCTATGCCTAAATGCCGGCACTGAGCGGCCACCTGCTTGCCCACGCGGCTCAATGCGGTAATGGGTGTCGAGAGGGTAAGCATATGAGGATATACTATAACATCGCTCCCCTGCCGACAAATTCTCGTCATGAAAGAAAAACACCCCCGACAGCAGTGTTGAGGTGTTTTTCTTCCCATCAAAATTTTTCTTTGCGCCCGCGAGGAATCGAACCTCGATCGCAAGCTCCGCAAGCTCGCGTTCTGTCCATTGAACTACGGGCGCATGGAAAAAGTTTGATAGCCATCAAAACAAAACCAAAAAATACCCTTTTTCTCTTCTCGAGTATTCTATACGAGTCTACTTATATTTTCAAGACCCTCCCTATCCAGTCGGCAAAAGGCTCCTCGTTTTGAGTGGTATCTTCGGGCAAAAAGCGAATGAGGGCGGCGCGAACCGTAACAGGATCTTCGCCGTTAAGGGGAACGGCAAGCGTCGGCCGGGGACCATTGAAATCAAAATACAGTATTTTCACCTCCGGCGGCTCATAGATAATAAAAAAACCCTTTATCTCTTTCCAGGCGTAACGCCGCTCTCCCAGCTTGACACCGCTTTCGGATATGGAAAAATCCAGCTCCTCGGGGTGACGCCCCGCGTGTGCCAAAAACACCATTGCAAACATGATGATAATAAAAGCAAAAAGGAAATTCCTGCTCCAGAGAGCGGAAATCAACAATACCGCGCCCGCGATGATAATGCCCGCATACCACAGCGGCCCATGTTCATAGTGCGTATATTCGTGAATTTTCCAGGAAAGGGTCTCCCCTCCCTGTTTTTCCATCTCCTGTGCCATATTGCCCAATTGTACACCTCTTGCTATCATTGAACAAATCACTTGCGGTGATATATTCAAATATTGCGGTATTTAAATGTTTAAATCTCCCAATATGGAAGGGTGGCCGAGTGGCCCAAGGCAACGGTTTGCTAAACCGTAACGGTCTTCAAACGCCGTTCGTGGGTTCGAATCCCACCCCTTCCGTACTTCGACAAGCTCAGTACTTTGCGCCAGATTTATGAAGGCATGGTTTGTATATATTCTTTTTTGCGATGGGAAGACTGTACAACATATTTAATGTGGGGTGAATAATATTGTGCATTCGCCGCCGCCGGCACAGAGGCGGTAGCCGTCGCATCACGGCGGAGCGGGAGACGGCGCACGCTGACGTTGCTACCGCCGACACGACAATCTCTCCCCTCAGCCTCACCGACGAAACCAACCGTGTGGTTACCAGCTGTCCCAAACTGCTGGTATTTTTATTCCCTGATTGCCACCGCGTACGAAAAAACGTATACTCTATAGATAATCTCCCACTTGCAAAAGCAATCTCATTGAGACCGCTATCGTATTATGCCTCGTGCTTTCATATGTATACGATGGATACTGGCAACACTCATTCTCCTGCTCTTTTTTATCGTTGCGCTGGTTGGAATCCCGACAGCGGCGATCACCGACACCCTAAGCCAAGACGACACAGTCAAGGGATACCTGAAACAGTCTGGCATCTATTCGGATACTCTCAACATCCTTCTCGGACTATTCGCGCAATCCATGGGCGGAGAAGGCGGGACTTTTTCCAAAGAGCTGGAAGCGCGCCTCACAGACTCGCAAAGCGAGACCGGCAAGATCGCCGCCAAAATAGCCGACCCCGCCACCGTACAACAGAAAGTCGAAACGGTGATTGATGCGACCTACGCGTGGATGGAAGGAAAAACGGAACGCCCGATTTTTGAAATCGCCCTTCTCGACAACCGTGAGGATTTTCTCCGGCTTCTTGCCCTGGGATTCCGTGAAAAAGCGCACTCACTGCCGGCATGCGACGCGGGATACAAGATGTCGAGGAATTTCGATTCTCTCTCGACTCCCTGCTGGCCCAAGGCGATCCCCTTCTCTGAAATCGACCGCTTTCTTGTCGCCAATGCCGATATCAAAGAATTCGATTCGCTTTTTGCGCAGACGAAATTCGATTCTCAAACTTTGGAAATTCCGCGGGAAACAACCAAAAAAGTGCACAGGGTATTCCCATGGATTCAAGCCGCTCCATGGACGATATGCGCCATCTTGATCACTCTTGCTCTCCTCTTATCTCTTCTTATTCCCGGTTTTTGGCCGGGCGCAAAAATCACCGGGGGAGCGCTTCTTACCTCCTCGTTCCTTACCCTCTTGGGCAAATTCGCGGCGGCCAGCCGATTTGACACGATCTTCAACGCGGTAACGCGCTCTATGTCCGCGGAGGGGCAGAACATTTTCCTTCCCGTTTTTGAAAAGATATTCAAAACTCTTTATTTCGGCATACTGAACGTCATCACGGTCTACGCGCTTCTCGCCATGGGGATCGGCATCCTCCTCATCCTTGTGGCGTCTCTTGCAAAATCCGACCGCTTTTCACACCACTAAGTTTATGCCGAAACAAACGACAAAACCGACGGACGAGGCATTGCGCACAATACGCTTTCACCCCAAAAAGCGGAAAGGGGTATTCCTGTCGTTGCCCCCGGAAATGCGTGCGCCGCTTTTGACGCGCCTGACTAAACACGTGCTTTTTGACCTCCTCGCAAAACTCGACGACGCCGATATCACGGAAGCACTTGAATATTTGGGACCGGATCAAGCCACCGACATTCTTCAGTGCATCGAACCCGGCCGCCGCAAAAAAATCATCCTCGCGCTTTCCGAACGACTCAAGCAAGACGTTCAGACACTTTTGGAGTTTGACCCACAGACCGCCGCCGGACTCATGAATCTGGATTATATCCAAAGTGAGGAATATGAAACCGTGGCGCAAGTGGCAAAGCAATTCAAAATACACGAAAAACGCACAGGACGATCCCCTGTTATCCTTGTGGTGAGGCAGGGAAAACTCGCTGGCTATTTGCCCGGCCACGAATTGGGATTCGCCCTTCCTTCGGAGTCCATAAAAAAATATATCCGACGGATCGTCTCCATCCACCATTCGGCGCGAAAAAACGATATCATTGAACTTTTTCAAGGCCACCCGCACAATAAAATAGTCGTCCTTGGGGACAAGGGCAACATCATCGGGCTCATCTACTCCGATGATGTTTTGCGCGCGCTTGAGGAAGAAAAAACTGCGTCGCTGTATGATTTTGCCGGTGTCCATGACGAAGAAACTGTAGATGAGAGCATCAAGGTAAAAGTGCGCCTGCGTTACAAATGGCTTATCATCAACCTTGCCACGGCTTTTTTGGCCGCCTTTACCGTGGGAATTTTTGACCAAACAATTTCCAAATATATCTTGCTCGCCGTCTATATGCCCATTATCGCCGGCATGGGAGGGAATGCGGCCACGCAAACACTTGCCGTCATGGTAAGAGGTATCGCCTTAAAACAAATCACGCTAAAAACAGCTCTTCCCACCCTCAAGCGGGAACTCGGCGCGGGCTTTGTCAATGGCATCATCAACGGCATCATTGTAGCCGGTGTCGTAATGGCGTTGAACAAAAATATCCGCATCGCCCTCATCTTGGGACTCGCCATGATCATCAATCTGCTTGTGGCGGGATTTTTTGGAACAATGGTTCCCCTACTCATGAAGCGCTTTGGCAAGGATCCGGCGACTTCGGCAACGATTTTCATCACCACAGCCACGGATGTTTTGGGTTTTATCGCTTTTTTGGGAATGGCCACGATCTTTTTGGATTAAAATTACGCCATTCTTGCGCAATCGTATTTTTGTGGGTATACTCTCGACAAGCAATAAGTGGTTGGATATTACCTCGCACAAAGGGAAGGGTGTCTGAGCGGTTGAAAGAGCCGGTCTTGAAAACCGGTAGGTCAGAAATGGCCTCGCGAGTTCGAATCTCGCCCCTTCCGCCAAAATTGAAAATCGGAATTGGAAGCCGAAATGGGGTCGCGCCGCAGGCGCGACACAGACGCATTCCCGCCAAAAATTCCTGAATCCAAAATGGTTTTCCACGCTCCGCGTGGCTCAAAAAGTACGGTTCGATCCTTAATTTGAAAG
>JBBTTG010000021.1:0-3762 GCA_038064355.1 Patescibacteria group bacterium | reverse complement strand
GAAGTCGTAACAAGGCATGTGTAGCGGAAGCTGCGCATGGATCACCTCCTTTCTAAGGAGTAAATCGGGTGCGGCACACATCTTACGTGTCGCACTTCACGTCGACTTCTTTCCGATTTCGATCGGGAAGAAAGATATTGCAACCGCAAAGAAAGGGACATTCAGAAGAGACTACGGTCTACTGAAGACGGTCTGCCGCATGATTGAAAAAAATCTTTTGGTGCAGTAGACTGTAGACAGTAAATGGTAGTCTCTTTTGTTTATACGGGCGTGTAGCTCAGTTGGTTAGAGCATCACACTGATAATGTGAAGGCCAGTGGTTCGAGTCCACTCACGCCCACCAGCGCATTCAATATGATGAAAAACTTTTTCAAAATAGTGTTGGGCGGATTCATCGGCGGTATCTGCGGGGCGCTGACTGGATTTCTGCTCATGTTTTTGGTGCGGGGACTCATTCTGGCCGCACTGTTTTTCACCGCCTCGCAGCCCATCGAATCGACCATCGCGGAGCCGATCGCCTTCTTGAGTATCGGCGCCGGCACGCTCGTCGGGGCGATCTTTGGCGCCATCTTTTGCTTAAAAAAGCAAAACAATTAAAACAAAGATTCTTTTGGTAGAGTCCAGCACAGATGCCGTGGGCCGGGGTAGCTCAGTGGTAGAGCGAAGGACTGAAAATCCTTGCGTCGAGAGTCCGATTCTCTCCCCCGGCATCTGTGCTGAATACACTCCGAACTGGAAATTTTTATGCCTCGTTTGCTCTACCCCCTCTGCTTTCTCTGTTTCTAATTTGAGCCCGTAGAAATTCGATTGTTATTGCCTGAGCCTGTCGAAGGCCTTATGAGCCTGCCTGCCGGCAGGCATTGAACGAAACAATCCTTCGACTCCTCCGCCAGTGGGCGGATCCGCTCAGGAAATAGCGTTTCTATCCATTTTGCTACGGTCTCAATTTTTCACCTTTCATTTTACACTTTTCACTTCAACGGGGTGTGGCCTAATGGTAAGGCACTTGCTTTGGGAGCAAGGGATTCCGAGTTCGAGTCTCGGCACCCCGAAATAAAAACTCCGACACCGTGTCGGAGTTTTTATTTTCTCCCAAAAAATGCGCTCAAGAGAAAGAAGAAAAGAGAGATCAGCACAATCGTGCCGCCGCTGGCCCAGCCGAGATAATAGGAAAAAAATATACCGAGAATGGCGGAAAGAAGCGAAAAAAGCACGGAGAGAAGAATGGTTCCGCGGAATCCCCTCTTCCACTGAAGCGCCGTGAGCACGGGGATCACCATAAGAGCGCCGATGAGGAGCGCCCCGACTACTTTTATAGACACCACCACCACGAGCGCGGCAAGTACGGTAAGCACGATGTTTAAAAATTTCGTCTTGAGGCCGCTCGCTTCGGCAAGATCTTCATCAAGCGAGACGAGAAATAATTCTTTATAAAAAACAAAGACCGAAAGAAGCGCGAAAAACGCAAACCCGATGATAAGCCACAAATCGCTCGGCGAAACCGTTGAAATACTTCCGAATAAAAAACTGAAAAGACTCACATTGAATCCGTGCGCGATGCTGATGATGACCACGGCCGCGGCCAAGCTCCCCGAGAGAAAAAGGGCGAGCGCGGCATCTCCCGAAATCCGCCTGCCGGTGCGCAAACTTTCAAGACCGAACGCGGCCAAAATCGAGAGCGCCGCCGCGGAAATAAGTGGATTGATTTTTGCCAAAAAACCCAACGCCACGCCTAAAAGCGCAACGTGAGACAAGGTGTCGGCCATCAGTGAGTATCGCCGCACCACAAGAAACGTGCCGATCACGGGAGCCACGGCGGCCACCGCGATACCGGCGAGAAAAGCACGGATCATGAAATCAAATTGAAATATCTCGAACATAGTGCAATTAGTGTCCGTGAACGATCATCTTTACGCCTTTCCCATAGAGCTTCTCTAGAAACTCCTCCTTAATCAATTCCCGTGGCGATCCGTGGCACACCAGCCGCCGATTCACGCACAGGACTGTTTTCACCTCATGTGCGATGACGTCAATATCATGCGACACAAAAAGAATGGTAATCCCCATCTCTTTATTCAGCTGCTCAATAAAATCATAAAAACGCTCCTGGCTTGCGATATCCACGCCGGCCACCGGTTCATCAAGAATCAAAATCTTTGGTTCGGTCGCAAGCGCTCGGGCAATAAAAACCCTCTGCCGTTCGCCACCGGAAAGCTCCTCGAGAAGATGCCCTCGATACCGAAGTATACCGGCAGTCTCCATGGCATTCTCGGCGGCCTTTTTATCTTCTGATCGAAACGCATGGAACGCCCCCGCGCGAGAAGCCCTTCCGCTCATAACGACTTCTTCTACCGTCGCGGGAAAATTCATCCCCGCTTGCTGCGCGCGCTGGGAAACATATCCAATCTCCCCTCGCCTTTGGAATTGCGCCGGATTTTCTCCAAAAATACGCACACTCCCGACCTCCGGTTTCAAGAGCCCGAGGATAATTTTAATCAGTGTTGTTTTCCCACCGCCGTTGGGACCGATAATGCCAAGGTAGTCACCCTCCGCAACGGTAAAAGTAATTCCCTCAAGAATAGGTTGCCTGTTATAGGAAAAAGCAACGCCATCAAGCTCAAGCGCGTTTTTTTTCTTTGCTACCGGCATATCAAAGCCTTGCGAAGATTCTCGAGATTTTTTTGCATAATGGAAATGTAATTCTCGCCGGAGTCGATTTCTTCATCGGTAAGTCCCTCGAGCGGATTGAAGACGAGCGTACCGGCTCCGGTCTCGTTCGCAATCGTTTGCGCGAGCTTCGGATTTACGAGAGTCTCCATAAAAATAAATCGTATGCCATGTCTACGAACGAGCGTTGCCACTTCCGCTAATTTTTTTGGCGATGGCTCCTCTTCGGGCAAAAATCCGGCAATCGCCACCATGGTTATATTATACCGCTTTGCAAGATATCCGAAAGCTGCGTGTGAGGTGACAATCTCTTTTTGCCCACAGGAAGCCAAACCATCGCGATAGGCACGATCGAGCGCCATAAGTTCCGCGAGATACCGGTTCGTGTTCTCGCGATACTGATCCGCACCGGCGGGATCAACGCCAATCAGCGCGTCTCGTATCAATTCCACTTCCCGCGCGGCGCGCACCGGATCAAGCCAAAAATGCGGATCGATACCCCCTCCATCTTCCTCCTCGACCGACGGAATCACGTCCAGATGCTCCGCCATTTCAAGCACCTTGACCCCGCGCACCTCAAGGCTCGATCGGATATTTTTCGCCCAGGCATCTAAACCCGCGCCATTGAGAACGAGAAGCTTTGCCCCATACACAACAGCAATATCTTTCGGGCTCGGTTCAAAATCATGCGGCTCCACTCCCGCGGGTACCGGATTTATCACCTCCACGCGATCTCCGCCTACCTGCCGCGCGAATTCCGCGAGCGGATAAAAACTCGCCACTACCTTCACCTTTCCGGACGGCGTAACGGTTTGGCTCGGAGAAAAGAAAAAACCCACCACCGCAAGTATCACCACCCCGGCTATAATTACAGTCCACATCATTGTTTTTTTCCCCATATTTTATTATCTTAATGCAACTCGGTTGCGTTTGTCAAATCATGCCCCAAAAGAGAGCCTTGATAACTCGGGGATAGGGTGCTATTATGAAATCCAATCTGGGGACGCCGATGGACTGCTGGCCGCGGGTATCATATAACGGCTATTATGTGAGTTTTCCAAACTCAACATACGGGTTCGACTCCCGTTACCCGCT
>JBBTTG010000020.1:0-1710 GCA_038064355.1 Patescibacteria group bacterium | reverse complement strand
GTCGGGGTTTTTATTAAACCGTCTTGTTGACCTGCCGCATCGCCCAGGATTTGAGTCGGCTTGCGCGGTTTTTGGCGATAACGTGGCGCCTGCCCGCTTTATCCACGATCTTTGAGAAGAGTGGAACAATTTTTTTGGCATCATCGATTTTCTTTTCAGCTAGAAATTTTTTGATTTTCTTGGCTGTGTCTTTGATACGCTCTTTGACGGCCCTGTTAGCCACCGTGCGTTTTTTGGTTTGGCGCAGGGCTTTGATGGCCGCTTGTTTTATAGGCATAATTGAGTAGGGATTAGGTGTCAGGGATTACTTGTTGCTTACTCTACCACGGGTCCATCGATTTGTAAAGGATCAATCGTAGATTCCCCTCCCCCGATCTTGACCACATCCTTGTCGATTTTTTTAAACTCTTTGTAGGCGGTATTGTAGGCGTTCACGGCCGTGCCCATGTGTCCGCCCAATTTTTGCATAAACGAATCGTAGTTCACGATGTGTTTTTGGAGCTCCAGTACGCGTTTTTGAATATCCTTCGTCTGCTCTTCAATCTGCATGGCGCGCAGGCCCTGAAGGACGGTTTGAAGATAAGCCAAGAGTGAGGTGGGAGAGACAATAATCACATGGCGGTCGCGAGTGGCGTATTCCAACAAGTCACGGGTGGAAACTTTAACGGCGCCCACTTGGTTGATAAGAAGGTCATAATAAATCGCCTCGGAAGGGATAAACATAAACGCGAATTCCATGGTGCCTTTTTCCGGCAGTATATATTTTGAAGTTTCATCAATCCGATTTTTCAAATCCTGCTTAAATAGTTTTTCGAGTTTTTCCCGCTCGGCGGGATTACGCTCCTCTACAATGCGGTTATAGTTCTCGAGTGAGAATTTTGAGTCAATGGGAATAAGACGATCTTTGGCGAAAATCACGGCATCCACGATGAGGTCTTTTCCGTCGTCGTTTTTTCCCAAATTGTATTGCATCTGAAAACTTTTTGGTGGAAGGACGTTGGAAAGAACGGTTTCCAAAAAAAATTCCCCCAAGATGCCGCGCTGTTTTGGATTCTGTAGAATATCCTGCAAGCGCTGAAGCTCCGAGGTAAAATTCATGACTTGTTTGTTGGTCTCATCGAGTTTGGTGAGTTTTTCGGTGACATCCTGGACGATTTTTGTGGAGATGCCGAATTGCGCCGATACGGTGCGGTGGGTTTCCACCAGCTTGGCATCCACGGTTTTTGAAAGTTCGCCGATTTGCTGTTGGAGCATGAGAAATACCTGGTCGTTTTTCAGGTCGGCTTTGAGCGACGAGATTTTTCGGTAAAAAATAAAAACAAAAGCCCCGAGTCCTGCCGCGAGGAGTAAAAGGAGAAAGATGAGGAGAGTGTCCATAGAAGTGCTTTTAACGTATCATGGGCACTTCTGCCGCGCAAGGCGCTTACTCATTGTCAAGGATGCGCAGCAGTGCTATAGTATGACCGCGTAAGGATGAGAAGGCACGCGCCCCCGTAGCTCAACGGACAGAGCAGATCCGTCCTAAGGATAAGATGGGGGTTCAATTCCCTCCGGGGGCAGATCCCTTTAGAAGTTTTCCCATGGGCCCGTAGTAAAGTGGCATTACGCGGCATTCGCATTGCTGAGGCGGGAGTTCGATTCTCCCCGGGTCCACAAAATTTGATTTGCCGAAGAAGTTGCCTCGGGGCTTCGCCCCTCGGCATTGGTTTC
>JBBTTG010000019.1:0-53936 GCA_038064355.1 Patescibacteria group bacterium | reverse complement strand
TGTGGCTTCCGCCATGGGAAGTTCCACAATTACAGGACTCCTGGGCGGAAGCGCGGAAGTCCTATACGAGCCCGGCGGATCGGTCGGCGAAGCATCCATAGGAAGCCTCAAATTCACGCCTTAGGCGGTGCGGAAGATCCGAGGGGGCCCTTAATCGCCTCCCAGGTAAGCCTCGCGCATTTTTCCCATGAGAACTCCTTGAGCCGCTCACGACCCAGCACGACGAGATTTTCGCGGAAAATAGTATCCTGCAAAATCCACTCCAGGGCGTCCGCGATATCAGCGGTATTATGAGGGTCAACAAGCAGTGCCGCGCCGCCTGCCACTTCTTCGGTGGCACCCTCTTTTGATGTAATCACTGGCACACCCGCCGCGAACCCCTCGAGTATCGGCATCCCGAATCCTTCATACAGCGAAGGGAGAACCATACCCGCCGCTCCATGTAAAAGTGCTGAAACTTTTTCCGGCGCAAGCCAGGAATATTGTAAAATACTGGTCCCCCGCTCCGGCAAACTTTCAAAATACGCGCGCGGTGGAATATCCTCCACGGGGCCGACAAGCGCCAGTTTTACATCCTCAAATCCGGGACGCCCCCGCACCATGCGAAATGCTTCGATGAGACGCGTAATATTTTTCTTTTGTATAAGGCGGCCGATAAAAATAAAATATCTCCCCTCGGGAATCGCAAAATCTTTATCCGGCGAGGCGACATTGGCCCGCGTGAGCGCGATCGGGGTAACCGTAATCCCCTCGCGGCGCCCCTCGGGATAACATTCGGAAAGTTCTTTTTTCGTGAATTCCGATGGCGCCAAAATTGCCGTGGCGCGGGCGAGCGCGCGGCGCGTACTCCAGTCAAGATACAGCCGTTTGAAGGGCGGATAGTACTCGCTCCTGCGTGCGAATCCGATATCATGGATAGTATTGACCGTGCGCTTGGGACAGATGATCGGTAGGGGCGACGCCGGCATGAAAAGAACATCCGGCGCATGCGCCAACATCTCAAACGACAAACGTCCCTCTGCCCAGAAAAAGCGCGTCGGCCACCAAAGCTCTTTTGCGCGCCAATGCGACGGAAGTTTGGCGAACTCTCCGCGCAGGGACATATCCGTATATAAAACAACCCGACAGTTGTCTGCGGGTATAACTTTTTTGAGGGCTTCGATGAGTTCGTAGGCATACCAGCCCACGCCGGTTTTTTGTTCCGCGTTCGCCCGCGAAGCGTCAATGCCCAGTGTCATCATCATAACACGGTCGAGAGCTGATCCTGTGAAATACCCGCTTGTTTCAAGATTCCAAAAAGAAGGCCTCGCTTGATATCCCCCGCATGAACCGGTACCGTCGCGATCCGTTTTGTCATCGGATGCCGCAGAACGGCATGACCTCCCGTTTGGCGTCGAACGACAAATCCGAGCCGCTCAAGCGCTCGGATCAATTCCATCGGCTTCAATTGCGGCAAACGTTGAGGCACAAAATCTTATATACTTACCGGCACCGCGACGGTTGCGGCGATGTGTTCGCCTTGTTCCACCGGCACTTCTTCACCATCTTCCCGCAGTACCTCAATATAGCCCTGAATCGCATCTTTCACGCGCTCCTGCGCCTGTTCAAACGTTTCGCCCTGCGTCATGCATCCGGGAAGCGCGGGTACAAGAGCAACATAGCCGCCCTCCGGCGCTTTCTCAAAAATCACAGTGTAGGTTAATATTTTTGTGGACTCCATAATAACCCTATTGTAACCATAAACACGACTAATGTCAACCTCCACCATTCATGAGCCGCATAAATCATTACAGAGATTATAAGGGTGTGCGGGTCTATTTCGACGCGAATATACTGCGCTTGTAGGACTCCAAATTTTCGAGCGCGATACCGGTTCCTTTTGCCACGCAGAGCGCCGACTCGTCCGCGAGCTGGGCGGGGACTCCGGTCGCCTGCGAAAAAAGATCCGCCAGATGCCGAAGTTGGGAAGTACCGCCCGAGAGCACCATTCCGCACTCCATCACATCAGCCGAAAGCTCCGGTGGCGTGTTATAGAGGACTTCTTTTATCGTGTTGATCATCCCCTCGAGCTCATTCTGGATGGCGTCAGTAACATCATCGGAATTCACGCTCACCATGCGCGGCAGACCTGTCACCATATCGCGCCCCTTCACCTCTTTGACGAGCTTATCGGAAAGATACAGAGCCGAACCGACATGGATTTTAATATCTTCCGATGTCCGCTCGCCGATCGCGAGATTATATCTGCGGCGAATGTGCTCGCTGATTGCCGCGTCGAGCTTGTTGCCGCCGATGCGCACCGAAGCCGACGAGACAATGCCGCCGAGTGAGATAACCGCCGCTTCCATCGTTCCACCCCCGATATCCACGATCATGTGCCCGGAGGCGCTCCCGATCGGAATCTGCGCGCCGATCGCGGCGCAGATCGGCTCTTTGATGATAAAAGCCGCTTTGGCGCCGGCGGCAAGTGTGGCATCAATGACGGCACGACGTTCGGTGGAGGTGATACCGCCGGGAACAGCGACCATCACCTCGGGACGAAACAACCTGAAACCGCCAACGGCTTTATTGATAAAATAACGCAACATGCGCTCCGTGGTTTTGTAATCAGCAATAACACCGTCGCGCATCGGGCGTATAGCCACCACGCTTTCGGGCGTGCGGCCGATCATCTCCTTGGCCTCTTTCCCGACCGCGAGAATCTTTTTGTCGCTCAAAGACACAGCCACGACCGACGGCTCATTGATAATGATGCCGCGGCGCGGAACATATACGCGCACGGTGGTGGTACCAAGATCAATGCCGATTTTTCTGAACAACATAATCGAGAAAATTACAGCCCAACTTCAAATATCTGATCTCGGCGCAATGGAGTCCTCCACTCCACACCGTTTTGGACGCGTTTCGCGCTCAATCCGGTTGGACTCCATACACGCACTTTTGTACCAAAATCAAGCCGCACGGTCAAGTCGCGATCCGGCACGCCGGCCTGTTTCTGAATCAAAAGCTGATACTTTTTTTGCTCAATATCCTGGCGCACGCTCTGCGGCAGGGTGTAGGTGAATTCCAAAGCCCGACTCTCGCCCGGCTCAATGGAAATAAAAGCGCCGAACACCGTCTTCCCAAGCTCTTGGGTCACATCAACCATTCCCGGCGTTGCGTCTTTTTCTTTGACCATGGCTCCGCGCACCTCGCGCAAAACGCTCCCCAATGGAACATAAACACGGGTATAGGTTCGATACCGGGTCGTCTTCCAAGAAAATTCGCCCTTGTTAGTATAGGTAATTTTCACGCGGCCCACAAATTCACCTGCTTCGGGCGCTACTGTATACTCCACCGTGCGATCAACGACGGGATCGCTTTTGAGACTCGCCAGATTCGCGTCAACCACCAAAAGCGCATCCCCTTCTGATGGCAACACTCGTCCAGCCCAACCCATGGATTCCACAAACCCCTGCAAATCCGCATCATCGGAATAAACCAGAAAATGCTTTTCATCCAGCGCGCGGCGCAGATCACTCACCAGCGAAGGAATGCGCTCAAGCGGTATCCGGTAGAATCGCCCCAAAAGTTCATGCGCGAGGACGCTGATAATCGCCTTGCGTTGGGGGCGTGGAATACCGGATTCGGCAAAAGCCACTTCCACTTGATATTCAAGCAGGTCCACAAAATTTTCAGCGGTGAATGTCTGCCCTTCAACCGTGATCGGCCCCATGGCGCGCACAAAGGGAATGACCACGTCCGGAGTGACGGCAATAACGCCGTGCGGATTTTCCGTTCCTCCTTCTTCTTTATAGAAACGCAAAGCCGTTTGCGCGGACACCTCAAAATCTGGAGACCAGTTGGCATCACGGAAATACCATTGCTTTTGACCCAGATACTTGAGAAGCGGCGCGGGAGTGGGCGGCCGTTTTTTTGCATCAACGAAACGATCAAGATTATAGCTGTCATCGGTGAAGAACTGCGTGAGATGGCCATTCTCCACTTTTACGATGCCGTATGTCCCTATGAATCCACCCGAGGGACGCAACTCGGTATTATTCTGCAGTAAAAACAGATAGGTACGCTCGGATGGGTACCCCGCGAGTTTCGGGAAGAGTTCAATGAGAGGAATGGCGTCATCCAAGGTGGTTCCGGCAAGCGCTAGGGCGCCCTGAAGATCGCTCATCTCACGACGCAAGAAAAAAGTGATCACCCCACGCGGCAAAGAATCAATGGTGTGCTCGGCAAGGCCGACCTCCGCGCGAAGCCCGCGCAACACCGGCGGAGATTGATAAACGGTTTCAAGGAAAACCCTGCGCATCTCGGGCGTCAGCGAGGAAATATCCGCCGCTTGCTCGCGTCTAAACGGGGCGACCGCCTGTGCCGCGAGACCCGCCGCCTCGGAGGCCGTTTGCGCCAGTATGCCGCCAACCGAAAACAACTGCGAGGCGCTTTGAAGTTCGCGCCCGATAATCGGCATCCGTTTGGCGAAAGAACGATCCTCCACCTTTTTTTGGGCGGAGAAAAAAAGCGCGGAGCTTTGATCAAAAAATCCGGTGGCGTCCGTGAATTCGGCGCGCCGGAGAGAACGGATGCCCGCCGCGAGAAAATCGTAACCCGAGCGCGCGTCAGAGACAGGAGACGCGAGTGCCCGGACAAGGGTTGCCCCGCCAAAAATACCAATAACAACAATTACACCCGCGGCTCCAAGCACCCATCCTTTTTTCTTGGGAGATACTTTCTCAATTTCTGACATAGGATAATTGTGAACCTGTACGTTTTTTTTCGGTCACATTAAACCCTAAATAACGGCCGAACATCAAACGAGTTTGCGCGTCGATGGCGGGAAGCGCTCCAAAAAGCACGAGAGTCACCGGCAGTATGGCCCACTGAAGCAGAAGAAAAAATTTCTTATGCGACGGCGCGGTCTGCGGTTTTGGCGGCAAGAGAAATATCATCAAAAATACAGACACTAAAAGTCCGACCATCGAGAGACGCATGAGCCACTGCAGTATGACCGGAGTTTGATAGTACAACAGGGACGCGCCCGGCGCCTCTCGGCTCACCCAAAATGGCAATCGCCCGAGGAGAAAAATGAGAATCGGCGCCGTGGCCCACGAAAACATCCCCTCAAGCTGATTCCAAAGATACTTGATGCGCTTGCGGAGCGGAATGAGCGCGTCGCGGCTAAAATTCCACAACATGAAAGGAGTATTCTCCACCCCCCATGCCCAGCGGCGCTGCTGTTTATAGAGGTTTACGAGCGCCTGCCGGTAATTGTTCCCAAAAACCGCATCCATAGACACCGGAATAAAAAGCGGCTCCACCCGATACTCTCCATGATAGCGCAAAAAACACTGTAAAAAAATACGCGAATCCTCGGAGACGATATCCTTTTGCCAAAAACCGGCATCCACAAGCGCGCGGAACGGCATGCTGTGCGAAGAAAAAGTGAAAAGGCGCTCCGGCCGAGAGAGCTCGGTCATGAGCCAAAAAGTCGTCCCCAGCGCCGCAACGCGGACCGGAGCCGTGGCATCCCAGATATTATTGTTATAAAGAACGATCGGCTGATAGGAAGCACGGGTGGGATTCGGCACGGTCAGATAGCGATGCGAAAGATAGGCGAAATACTGCGGATGAACCATCGTGTCAACATCAAACGCCGAAACAATAATATCATCATAGGGAATCTTTAATCCATCAATGAGCGCCTGCGCCATGTGTCCGGAATAATTGAGATTTGAACCCTTGCCCGGGATTTCATCCGGAAGATTCTTCGGGTGTATGGTAATCCACAGCTGGCCGAAACGGTGTTCAAATTCGCGCGTCATGGATTGGGCAACCCGGAGGAAAGCCTCTTTCTTTCTCTCCTCCCCCGCCAGAACAACGAACATGCTCTCTTTGGGATAATGCGCCCGCAAGAGCCCTTCCAGTGTCGAGCGCACGACGGCCTCGTCCTCCCCGCAGATCGGAAGAAAAACCAGATGACGAATCCGTTTCCAGTCGGACTTCTCTTGCACCCTGGAAAGCCAGTCAATCGAAACCGCCTCGCGAAACCGCCGCCAAGAGAGCAATATATAAAAAACAAAATAGGCAACGCGGAACAGCCAATAGAGATCAAATACCAGAATAAAATAAATCACCCACAGCGGGCGAATAAACGAGAGCGCCACTGACCCAAGAAGCGCTGCCCAAACCAGCGCCCCGGGAAGAATCTCATAGAAACGATAGAGTATTGGTATCCTCATACTTTCTCGTGCCATTGCCTTTTCTTGGGCTTGGTAATATGCGGGGCTCCTGCATACCATGGAAGCGTGGGTACGCCGGGGGAAACGCGGTGCAGCGCGCGCAAACCCTGCAACATCGACGCCTCATCCAAAAAAGAAGCACGGATACCGGCAATTTTTATTCCATAAGCGAACGCAAGGGTGTTGAGCGCTGTGGTCACCTGCCGCGAAAGACTGAACTTCGCTTCACCGGAAAGAAGGAGTATGCCATCGAGCCTTGTGGGATCTTGTCTCTGGGAACGCAGATAGGCGAGGCACTCTCGAAGAAAAGAACGGGAGTCGAGCACAACGCTCTCCCCTTTTTCTCCGCGTTTCCCAGAGAGACGCATCATAATCTGTTCGCCAATATGAACGACGAGGATCATGGAAGTATATTCAGCTTATCCACGAGGGCGATTTTCGGACTCTCGAGCACCTGATAGATAAAACGGTCCGTCATCTTCTTGCGATGCTCATACTCCTCGGGCGTCATCAGGGTATAATTTATAAGACGTCCGAGCTCCTGTTCCAAGAGACGCACCCAGCGTCGGCAATCCTCACGCTTGACGCGGCCCACGATCAACATATCCGTTGGCATATCCTTGGCTCCGACAAAGTGGCCGGTGAAAGCGAGGTATTTCACATCCCCGCTCTCCTGCAGGGCGCGCGCGAAATCCGATTGCAAGAGGGTGTGGGATTTCAAAATAAAACTCCGCAACTCCTCAAACAGGAGAAAATCCGGGCGTACTTCATAGTAACGGCGATTGGTTTGCGGAGTCTTCACTCCGTCTTCGCGGGCGGCAATGAGGCCGAGCTTCTGCAAATTCGAAATTTCTCGCCGAACGGAGTGGATATGGGCGCCGATACGACGCGTAATCTCGCGCACATAAAAACGGTCCTGCGGATTCTCCAGGAAAAGCCGCAAAAGGCGTACGCGCACTTTTGAACCAAATAATTGTTCAAGGCTGGATCGTCCGCGACTCGGCATAAAGGAAGTCAGTGAATAAACCCCGAAACCGGAGAAAAACTCAAGATGCGAGGCGCGGGGAGAGAAGCGAGGAGGTGTACCTGCAGTGTACAGCGACGAGCTTCAGGGCGCCCCGCAACAAAGCAGATTGAGGAATTTCTACGGTTTCATCCTTATTGCCAACGCTCACACTATCGTATATTATACCTTAAAAGAGTCCCCCGTCAAAAAACCCATATGGCTACCGATATCATGTGCATGACCGATGATAAGCGTGGAAACATTAAGCTTTTTGCGAAGCGCTTGCCCACGATTCCTGACGCCGAATTTTTCGGCCTTATCCGCGCGCAGAATGAAGCCGCGCCGAAAGAAATACTCCACCTCTACCAAGAAGTGGCGCAGGGAAACACCGGAAAAAACCTATCGGCGGCGGAGCCGATTTTCGAAGGCGCACTCCAAAAACTCAACGCGCTCCTCTCCCCTTTTGCCGCGCAGAAGAAAAATCTTCAGCTCATTTTTGGCCTTAAATACCACAACCACATTCTCTTCTCCGCCTTTGGAGATATTATGGCCATCTTCATCGAAAAACGCGAGCAGGGGGATGTCGCCGTCTCCGCGCTCCATGAACTCATCGAGGAAGCGGCGGACGGACCGTTCTTTGGCCGTTTTGCCAATGGCGCCATTGAGACCAATCAGTCTCTCTTTTTTTCCACGAGAGAAATGAACACCTACTTCACCCCCCTACGCGTCGCCACGACACTCCTTTCCTCTCCCAATGGACTCTGGCAACTCAAAGAAGCCCTCACCGGATACGATGCCTCACTCCCCTTCGGCGCCATCCACATCCTCCCAACGAGACGCGACGCCATGGCGCCCATGACTTCCATGAAAGGCCTTACGGCAACCGAAAGCGCCACCGATAAAATTCTCACCCCGCCGCTCCTGCCGGATATCCGAAGCGCGGTCTCAAAAACGACATTATCGGGAATCACTCAACTGAAAGCTCTCTTGAAACAAGCTCAAGACCGTTTGCCGGAATTGGGCGAACAAGTGAGGGAATTCGTCCAAAAAATAAACGCACGGCGCAATCGCATCAAAACGCCAACCGCGGCAGACATGCGCCGCATGATACCAAAGTTCCGTGTTCCAAAACTGCCCGATTTCCGGATACCGGAAATAAATTTTGACCGGGCCGCGCGGTATTTCAAAAAATTGCCCACGGGCGCAAAGACTCTGTCTATTTTTTGCGCGATTGCCCTCGTTATCTTCCTGCAAAGCCTTGCCTACCTCAAACTCACCTCAGGGAGCCGCGCCGCCCAAGCGCAACTGAATACCCATGTGGAAAAAATCCAAAACAATCTCAACGAAATCCGCGCCGCGCTCCTGTATGGAGATGAAGCCAAAGGAAAAACTGTCCTCGCGGAAACAGAAACCCTCTTTGCCGCGCTCGCGGGAGAACGCACGCTTAAGCAAGAAACACGGGACAGCATTCTCCAAGACTTGGACCGCGCGAAAAGCACCCTTCGCCATGAGAGCAAGCTCACTTCCTCCTCTCTCTATACGTTTGGCGATCAAAAACGCCCGACCTCCATGGCACGGCTGGACGGCACACTCTACCTTGCCGGAGACAACTCTCTTTTGAAATTGGATACCAGCAAAAAAACGGCCGGCGTCATCTATCAAAATCTCAATCTCACTCTGACAAAAATCCTCGTCAATGAGGAAACTCGATCACTCCTGCTCATTGATAAAAATAAAGGCACCCTCATTGACTTCTCCCCGCAAAAAAACATGAGCACGCAAGACGCCATTCCGGTACGTGAGGCGAGTGTCTTCGCGTCCTATGGAAAGAGGCTCTACGCGGTGGGCGAAACGCCAAAGAGCATCTATCGTCTCACGCGGGTCAATAATAAACTCGTTTCAAACAAATGGCTCACGAAACCGGCGGATCTTTCCGATACCGTAAGTCTTGCCATTGACGGGGAAATCTACGCGCTCCGAGACGGTGGCGGTGTTCAAAAATTCTCCGGAGGCGCGGCAAAAAACTTTACTTTAGACACTATTGATCCTCCCGTGAGTTCCGGTCGAAAAATTTTCACCACCACGGAAAGCGACCTCATCTACATCCTTGAAAATAAGGGGGACCGTATCCTTGTCTACAA
Source organism: Patescibacteria group bacterium (assembly GCA_038064355.1). GTDB lineage: Bacteria > Patescibacteriota > Patescibacteriia > GWA2-47-26 > GWA2-47-26 > JBBTTG01. The sequence continues at coordinate 44,559 of JBBTTG010000019.1, read as the reverse complement.
TAAGAAAGGGAAATTAATCACCCAATATCTTGCCCCGGGCGTCGGGAGCATTTATGATTTTATCGTTGACGAGGGATCAAAAACAATACTCCTCCTGAGCGACTCGGGGGTCTTTGAAGCTCCTATCACGCATCTCAAATAGCAAAGAGATAAAAAAGACCCCGACGAAATCGTCGGGGTCTTTTTGAGTAACGACAAAAGTTACTTGAGTGTTACTTTGGCGCCCGCCTCTTCGAGTTTCTTCTTCATGGTGGCGGCCTCTTCCTTACTCACGCCTTCCTTCACCACTTTCGGCGCGGTATCTGTTATATCCTTGGCTTCTTTGAGACCAAGCTGAGTGATCTCGCGAAGAGCCTTAATGACATTGATCTTATTGGCACCTGTCTCGGTGAGCTCCACCGTAAAGGAGGTCTGCTCCTCTGCCGGGGCGGCACCCGCCGCGACGCCCGGAGCCATGGCCATCGCCATAACCGGAGCGGCGGCTGATACACCAAATTTCTCCTCGAGCACTTTCACGAGCTCGGACAAATCCAAGACGGAAAGCTTCTCAATCTGCTCCACGAGAGCCTTGAACTTCTCGGGAACCTCTACGATCTTTTTTTCGTCTGACATAAAGTAGGGATTAGGGATTAGGATTTCTTACTGATCGCATGAAGCACCTGTACAAGCCCTCGAATATTTCCCTGAAGGACATTGAGCATTCCGGACATGGGCGCCGCAATGGTGCCGACCAACTGTCCAAGCAACTCCTGTTTTCCGGGAAGACTCGCCAGGGATTTTACGCCGGCGACGGGGATATATTGTTTTCCCAATAACCCGCCGAGTATCTTCATCGCTTCATTCTCCTTCGCGAATTCGGCAATCAATTTTGGGGCGCTCGTCTCATCTTCGAGACCAAAGGCCACTGCCACATTCCCTGTGAACGATTTAATATCGACCTCCGCGAGACCCGCTTTCTTGAGCGCGATCCCGAGCAGGGTTTTCTTCACCACCGCGTATTCGACACCGCTCTTCCAGGACTTCTCGCGCAATTTCTGCGCGTCTTTTACTTTGAGGCCCGAAAAGCTCACGATGACGGCAGACTTCATATGCTCAAGCCTCTCCAAGAGATCACTAAAGGCGCCCTCTTTTTGCTCTTTTGTTTTCGCCATAGATGTTTTCGCGCACAAATAAATAATCTGCGACCTTTATGGCCACAGACGACATATAAAACGATGCTCGCATGATGAGCTCGCCTGCATAGGTTTTATGCCCGTTCAGCACAGGCTACCTATGGTCTATGGCACTGGGTATAGAATAACTGATATCAAAAAAACTGTCAAGGCATTGACACTTGAACTGACGCTTGACCCCTCTGTCAACTAGAATAGGACTTACGCGTTTGACCAAGGTCGAGGCAAAAGGCGAGGATGTTGCGAGGCGTAGTAGAGCTACGGCGAGCAAGAGCAGAGCCTTTTAACGAAGAGATTGGTCAAACCCCTGTGGCTTCCGCCATGGGAAGTTCCACAATTACAGGACTCCCGGGCGGAAGCGCGTAAGTCCTATAGAAGTTAATCTGTCACCCTCGCGAAAGCGGGGGTCTATGCCTGGATTCCCGCCTGCGCGGGAATGACGGGATTGGTGGGGAGAATGACGGGATTACTACACCCGTATCTTTTTCATCAAAAGCTGAAGGAGAGCGCGCACTTCTCGCTGTGCCGCGCCTTCATCGGCGCTGTTCACGAAAGCAAGCCACTGCGCCAACACCTCTTCATCTTTGAGAGCGCGAACGGCATTCTCCAATCGCAGGCGGGTTTCAAAATCCACCGTCTGCTCCGTATTGATGACCTCATTGATAAAAAGCTTGGCAAATTGCAAAGCGGCATCATTGAAACGCTGATCGCGCACGAGGGCGCGAGTGCGAACGAGCTCCTGCATATTCCAAAAATATTGCGAGCCGAGCGCGATATTTCCGGAAAAAAGAATTACGATGATGAACACGATCAACTTTGTTTTCATATTTTCGATGAGACTTTATGATTAAACTGTTTTATGGAATTACAACTCGCCAGTGATGGACGGCGGCATTTTTTTCGCTCGCTTTTCCCTCATACGATCACGATAAAAATTATAGACAATCAGAATAATCAAAGCAACAAGAAGGAGTATTTTCGCATCCGGCAAGCGCTCCAACCAATATTCCGGCTTCAAACGCACATTGATATGCACACCCCTTCCCTCCACGACAGCAAACGGTTCACTGCGGTATGCCTTATACCCATTTGCTTGAACCCCAAGAATATAGACGCCTTTCGGCACAAGAAAAGAATATCGCCCGCTGGTATCGGTGGTCTGCGGATTTTCCTGCACAAACTCATACGCCGGCCAGAGCTCATAGGCATCTGTTCCTGGATTTTTCCAAAAAAGACTCGCCCGGGCATCCGGGATGCGCGCTTCCTTGCCTCCAACAATCTCCTCATACACATATCCCTCCGGATCTATGACGGTGATGAGACGCACCGCTTTGATGCCTTTTGCCGGCGAAGTATAATCAATCACCGTAATAATTTCATATTCACCATCCACCCCGGGCGTCTCTATGGTCGCCGTATAAATACCGTCCCCGTCCAAATCCGTGTATTCAAACTCCAAAAGCACCAATTGCTCCTCCACTCGCACCGGCACATCCTGCGCTTGCGCGAACACCGGACGCGCGAACATTAACCGTCCCATCAGCGAGGCGAGATGCAAATCCATTGTGCTCATTGGCACCGGATTTTTGGACCGAAACACCAAATATCCCCTCACTGTCTTTGCGCTACCATCCGGTTTTATGGATAGATTCAGGGGTTTATTGACAATCGTCACAATGCGCTGGCGCACTTCTCCTTGATCCGTCACGCGAAGACCGATTCTAAAATCAATCGCCTGCTCGGCGGTCTTGGCAAACACCACCTCCGAGGGCAGTTGCATTTTGAGCGACGGGGTGAGCGCGTTTATGGGCAAGCTTTTCCCAAAATCTCCGATGGGGGCAACCCCCAAGAGATCGTTCAATCCGGGAAGAACGAGACGCGCTGATTGCAATTTCTCCAAATCATTAAAACGCGCGATGCCGACTTTTTTGAATGTTTCACGCACGGCCGGAAATTTCTCCGCGAGCACTTGCACCTCCGGCGGCAAGGGAAGATCGGCAAGCTTGGACACCGGCCGCGGATCAATGAATTTGAAACTCGGCGCGTAGATCAACACCTTTAGCGGCGGCAAAAATACCAAACTGTTTATTGAATCTTTACGGATTAATGGCCATTGTAATGCAAGCGAATCCGGAGGCGCTACCGGCAATTCCCGCGGCAAGAGGGGGGTAAAAAGAGACGGCTCTTCTTTTTTGGAGAAAGGTAGAGCCTTGCGAATAATCTCCCCGATCCGATCAAAAATGGAAAATGGCGACGCCTCTGGAAGAGCCGGCGGGAACAACGGTTGAACCTCAAATGGCGGCGCGGGAGGCGAAACAGCCGGAGGCGCTGCGGGTTGAGGCGGGGCTGTCACTTCCGATGCCGGTGGAACTGCGGACGGAGGAGGTAAAATTTCCGCGGGCGCAACCGGGGATATCCCTCCCCCGCCGGTGGAAACAAAAACCCCACCGCCACCGGGATTCAATTCCAATGTATCATCAAGAGATTCGCATCCCGTATCCGCCGGATAATCTATGGCGCCATCTCCATCATCATCCGCCGCGTTGTTGCATTGTGATCGCTCGCCTCCCGTGCGATACGCCGTATTCACTTTATAGCTTACCGTGCCGCACGAGCTTGTCGTCGAGCAGTTAAAAACAATCCACCCGATATTTTCTCCCCAGGCATAGCCGAAAAAATTCCCGTTTCCGTCGATAGTCACGCCGCCGTATGTCGGACTAAAATTCACCCATCCGATATTCTCACCCCATCCATAGCCGGAAAGAGTACCTGCGCCATTATTTGCCACTTTATAATTCACGGTCGCGCATGAGCTTGTATTGGAGCAATTGAGACTGATCCAACCGATATTTTCGCCCCAGGCATAACCGGAGAGAGCGGAGTCACTCACGGACACCGCGCCCTCGCTCGTGCCAAAATTCAACCATCCGATGTTTTCTCCCCATGCGTATTTGTTCGTGGAATCAATCCCGCCGGTGGATGTGTCGACGGCGAGAACCGGCAAGGCGAAAAATAGGGCAAAAACGAAAAAAGCCGCCTTACCAAAATAACGAATATCTAATATCCAATGCCTTTTAAAATGTGTCACATTGCTTTTTAAATTTTTCACCCTTGCCCTTCTTGTCACCCCGCACTTGATGCGGGGTCCAGGCCTGGATTCCCGCTTCCGCTGGAATGACAACCATTTTATTCGACATTTGCCTTTCGTCATTTCCCCTAAAGTCCAAATCCATTCCTCACCGCTTTGAGCTGTTGCAGGATATCGCCGTTGATATTCGCGCTCACACCCGAAGCATCGTTAGTACCCACAATGACATTGTATGACTCCTCGGTGGTTTTCATGGTGCCAACCGGAGTTGCCGATGGATTGAGACTGCCGGCACGCACGGCAAAAAATTGCATCATGCCGATGATGAGTATGGCCGCTGTTAGATAGATCATCCATCGTGTCATAGAATTCCCTTTTGACTTCCCCCTTCTCCGCCAGAGGCGGATCCGCCTCTGGCGGAGAAACAAGGGGGATTAAGGGGGATTTTCCCAAAACCATTGACGCAAATCCCTCGGCCTTCGGCCACTCCCTTTTCCAAAGGGAGAGAACCGTTTAAGTCGCTGGGGGTTCAGCGGTTGCCGGTGGTTCAATCGGAGCGACAGGTTCTTCAATAGGAGCCGCCGGTTCCACTGGTGCTATGGGCTCGACTGGCACTTCGGGAACAATCGGTGGTGCAACGGGAGCAGACGGAGCAACAGGTGCGGGTTCAACCGGAGTTATCGGCTCAATGGGCGCTACCGGTTCAACGGGAACAACAGGAGCCGCCTGCTCAACCGGAGCTACGGGCGCGACTGGTTCAACTGGCGATTGTTCTGTCGCGTCTCCCTCTCCCCCTGTGGGAAAGGGTTGGGGTGAGGGGTTTGCTATCGGCGCCGCCACTGCCGGCACCACCGGCGCATCCCCTTCAAAACCCTCGCGCACCGCCACCACCACCCAATCAAATGTACCGGAAGATGTGCCGCTTCCCTGCTCCTTTACACGAAAACCAACATAACGCTCCCGACCCTCAACCAGTTCTTTGATTTTTTCGGCAATATAGAGACCTTGTGTGGACGAAGTGGGTGTAAGTAAGACCTTAAACGGTGTAGTCGCGGAAACGAGCTCGGCGAAGGTCTCATCAAACTCTTGAAAATAAATCCTCCTCTCTCCGCCCACCAGCTCCGAGCTTCCGGAAAGCATAAGCTCCGCTTTGGCGCCAAGAAGCGCCATCAGCGTCCGCTCACCCTTGCTCGTGGAAACCTTCAATCCAATCGCCTTATCCGCGACCAGGTTCCCCTTGTCGTCAAGCGACCAATATCCGGCGGTATAGGCCGACCCGCCTGACGAGGATGACCCGCCTCCATTCAATAACCCCTGTAAATCTAACGTTAACTTCTGTATCTGCGCCTGCTGTTCCTGCACCGCTTTTGTAAGCACGGCTGTCATATCCTGATACCTGACACCGCGCGCGGTAACTCCATCATTTTCATAAAACATGAGACGTGAATCAATTGCCGCCACTTCTTCAGCGATGAATCCGACGCGCGAATCGCCTTCTCCGATGTAATTAAACTGCCTTGGAGTCAAAGCGTTAATGAACGAGAGACCAAGATCAAGATTCGCAATATTCTCTTTAAACCGTCGCGAAGAAACAACACAATCGTCTCCGTTGGTATTCACGGTAAGCGCATTGTCGGCGGTATTCAAACAAATAGCATCATAGGTGCCGCCGCCCGTGCCCGAAGCAAGTCCGCCCATAATAACCGCTCCATCAAACCTCACCGTTCCCGCATCAACCCACAAAGAGTAGGAATTCGTAATCGCCCCGCCTCCGGAAATGGTCGGAGCGCCGGCAATGTAAACCGTTGCCGTATTGGTAACATCGGCGTTCGCATCAGTCGTGGCGATATTGGGAATTGCAATGTTTATCAGATTGAATCCTGTTGCGGTGGTAACACCAGTTGAACCCGACAATGTCATCGTTGTGGCGGGAATAGTGAGGCCGTTATAGACCGCCCCGGCGGCGGAAGCAACGGAAAAAGTGGGTGTGATTGATGTTTGTCCGCCTGCGCTTGTTATACCTCCCGCGTCATTCACAAGAAACTTGCTCACCGCGCCAACCTGCAAATCCATCAGGTTTACCGTTGGCCAGCCCGTCTTGTTGGTTTCGGTGATGTTTACAAAGAACGCCGTATAGGATTCTCCACCGGCGGTGGAGGAATCATTAAGCGTATTGGTAAAGCTGAAACCTTTGTCGTCCGCCGCGCCGGCCGTCCTTGTGCCGCCCGTGACTCCCCAAATTGGACTCGTATTCGGATAGCTTGCCCCAAGAGAGAAATTCAATGCCGCCGGGGAATAAATATTCAATCCTCCGTTGTTATTATCCTGAAAATACTGGCCATTGGCGAATTGGATTTGTGCCGGCTGGTTCAGAATCGCCAGGTTTCCCGCTTCATCAACAGAAATCAAATCGTTATACGCCCCTCCGTTTTTCGACATGGACAAGGTGAAGTCGGCCAAAGTCGTTGCCGCGCTGGTGCCCTTTACCTCCTGTATGAAATCAAATGTATCGTTGCTCCCGTCGGTATCCCAAACCTCGGCGTGTTGTCTCGCGCGAGGCGACCATTGGTTTGGAACGCCTACGGTGGAATCGGTCGTATTCTGGAGTACGAAACCATCGGTTGATGTGGCGGCGATACCGTCTTTTGTAAGAGTTGCCGCATCATTCAAGGCCAGCGTGCCATCCAATCTCGCCGCTCCCGCATCCACCCATAAGGAATACGCATTTGTTAGGGTTACTGAACCAGCCGCAATGGGAGCGTCGGCGATATAAACACTCGCGGAATTATTCACCGTCACGGCGGAAGAATCTGTAACCGTAATCTGCCCGACATTGACGCTGGATACGCCGGGTGTGCTGGTAACATTGGTGGTGCCGGTAAGCGTTAAGGTATTGCCGCCAGTGATGATATCCGAATAATTAAACCCGGCGGCGCTGACATGGGTTGCATTGTCTCCGAACGCTCCAGACGCCACCGTGGTCATCGCAACATTCGCTCCCGCCGAGGGAGGACCGACCACTAAACCAGTGGCTTGCGTTACCGTTCTTGTATTTGTGGTGGATACGTATGTTCCCGGATCGATAAACAACCCTATAAGAGAACTTAAGGCGGCAGTTTGGTTCCCGAGCGAAGTATTAGAGCCGGTAATTGATAACCCAAAACGGTTTGCCACGGCTCCAATTCCGTTAGAAATTCCCGGCATTCCGATGTTTGCCTGATAAGCCTCGCTACTCGCGTACGTATTTGAATTGACAACCAATCCATAGGTCGCTGTGATAGTCGCGTTGGTTCCTGCTTGGGGAGCGCCGGTAAGCACCAATGTTGACGCGCTTGCGAGTGTGGATGCGCCCGCAAAAGCATAGGTGGGAGCTTGAATTAACATTGCTCTCTGGCTCGCAAGAGCTCCTGTGGCAAATTGGACTGTTCTGGCTAAATTGAAGTTGATATCAGTTGCTTCAGTTGATGCGGCAAGCGTGGTATGCGCTCCGCCGGTGAAGGTGAGGCCGGTGGGCGAGCCGGATGCTTGCGCTCCCTGCGTAAAGACGAAGTTTCCACCGTTATCAATGGTCATCCTTTCCGTTGGAGCAGCCGCGCCGTCTAGGGTTGTCTGCAAGGATAAGATTCCGGGCATATCTCCCGCTCCGGGAGTTCCATTCACTCTTGCAAGAATCCTAGCGGCTGGCTGATGAGTGCCTGCTCCATCATAACCTTGAAATTCAACGAGACCGAGGTTATCATTATTTGCGACAATCGTTTGGGATCCTTCCGTTCCACGCGCTTTTCGTACAGTGAGTTGATTGGCAACCGCGTCAGTAGAAAATTGACGCAGTTCCAATTGCCCGGAGCTATTCATCACCATTCTTGAAACATCGTTGATGCTCCATTCCATTGACGCTCCGGTTGGCACATTGAAATGAAGCTGGTTTGTGCCATCGGCATCGCGGCCAATCATATAATCACCGGCCGTGATGGCTACACCGGTTCCAAACTCAAGATTCCCGTCAAAACGGGATTCTCCCGCGTCCACCCAGAGGGCGTAGGCATTGGTAATCGCCCCGCCTCCGGAAATGGTCGGAGCGCCCGCGATGTACACCGTAGACGAATTGGTTACATTGGCCGCGGTGGCGATGTTCGGGATGGATACATTCATCAGATTAAATCCGGTTGCCGTGGTGATGGCCGTGCTTCCCGAAGCCGTCATTGTGGCGGCGGGAATGGTGAAGCCGTCATAGACAGCGCCGGTTGCCGAGGCGACGGTCTTTGAGGGCGTGCTCTGAAGGGTTGTAAATGTACCGGCGCCGGCGGATGATCCTCCGATCGTTACACCGTCAATCGTGCCTCCGTTGATGTCTACGGTGGTTACGGAACCAAGGTCGGTCCATGTTCCCGTGAGAGAACCGCCGCCGGTGGTGGTGAGGGAAACACTCGTCCCAAGCGTTACAGAGGGAGCGGTGGTGTTTACTGTAAATACATCGCCCGCGTCAGCATTTTGACGGACGAGAAACGCTTCCACACCCGTATTATCTATAATCTGCACTCCGTCAAACGTAGTCGTTCCGCCAACCGTAAGCGTTGAACTGATATTGACCGTACCGGTTACGTCAAGCGTTGAACCCGGGGTGCTGGTGCCGATACCCACGCTGGCATTCAAAATATTCACTTCATCAGTCGCCTGATCGTCAAACTCAATGCGTCCGGCCGCGGCGCCCAAGCCGAGCCAATCATCGTCAGCGGTGGTATCGGCAAAAACGGCGGAGGTAATCATGGAACCAACGGCGGTAATATCGCCCGCTCCCGATGGAGTAGTCCAGCTCAATGTTCCGCTGCCATTCGTCGAGAGCGATTGTCCGCTCGCGCCATCGGCATCGGGCAATATCCAAGTTACATTTGCGGCAATGGCATCGGGAGCCTTGAAGGCAATGTAATTGGACCCACCGGCGGCAAGCTCATAAAACCGCACGGGGCTGGTCGCCCCGGCTCCCGCACCGTTTGGAGCAAGCCCAAGCGATCCGGTAACGGTACTTATTCCGCCATCGGCAACAGTGAATACGGCGGTGCCGGTGTCGCGCACCTCAAAGGTGTTACCCGTGCCCAAAATATCCACGATGATGTCTGAATCCGTGGCGGTATCCGCCAAACTAAAAGTTACATCCTTGCCACTGGCGGTCGTGATGGTGGCCGATGAGGAATTCGTGTAGATATTCTGAATGCCAAGAGTGGCGATATATTTGAGCTGTTGCACCACATTGCCATTTGCCGATGCGGATTGCGACGTAGCATCATAGGTGCCGGCAAGCGCGTCAAAAATCTCGGTTAAGGTGCGCATGGTGGCTCCGGGAGCGGCAGATGGAGTGAGTACACCGGCACGCGCACCGAGTATACCGACAAAAAACACAAAAGATGCCGCCCAGAGCAGACTTTTTGCTATAATGACTCCTTTTCGCATAAAAGCTCCTCCTTAGCTTTCGTTATATAACCACATCCTGCGGAAACGGATCCATACCAAGAATCTTTGCCGCCTCTGTATTATCAATGACGGATTTTTTTCGCAAAAGATCAATCAAACTCACCACCTTCTTATCTTCTTTTCTCATAAGGATAGTAAGATCAGCCTTGAGATCGGCGTTCTTCTCATCTATGACATCAATCAAGTCTAGCTTAAAACGGTTGAGATCACTCTTTGTCGCCATCTCTTCGCGAATACCCGAAAACTGTTTGTCTATACCCGAAAACTGTTTGTCTATATCCGAAAACCGCTTGTCTATATCCGAAAACCGCTTGTCTACATGACTGGCAAACTCGTTTACGGCCTCAAGAACATCCTGAATGGTCGGCAAAATTTCCTGGCTGGTCGGCGGCGTATTTTCCGTCATATATTTTGCAGAGGTCTCTTACAGTATATCACATCCTTGTAGTAACTTATAGGACTTCGCACTTGACCTCTTTCTGTCATCCTCGCGAAAGCGGGGATCCAGGTTTGAAGTGGTTTCTGGATTCCCGCTTTCGCGGGAATGACAGAAGGAAGTGATTTTTAAGAGTTTTTCTACAGTCTCGAGAGCAAAAAATTCTACTTTTCCTTTCTGACTCCCGTCACACCACTTCCCTGCTCACTCGGAATAGGCTCACCTTCCTTCTCAGTTTGAGTCACCGAAGATTCCAAGCCGGCTCCAGACAACGCATCGCGCCCGGCTTCCAGATTCCTCTGAATTTCCTTGACGAGCGTATTCTCCGGCTCAAGCACGGCAAGCTTCCTTATCGTCTCAATCCCCTTGTTTTTCATCCCTGTCTTATCGTAAGCCAGGGTAAGATACAGCAAACCATTGCGGTGCTCGGGCGATGCCTTGACGATATTCTCAAACGCGGCGCGCGCATTCTCATATTGGGCGGTTTCGTAGTACAATCTCCCCAAAGTAAACAATGAATCCAAATTGGGTGCGTTCAATTTTCGCGCTTCAATGATCTTCTCAAGAGCTTTTTGCTTGTCTCCCAAAAATTCTTCAAGCTGCGCCCACAAGAGATACACCGCCTCAAAATTCGGTTTCTTCTCCTGCGCTTTTTGAAGCTCCTCGCGAGCCTGCGCCACGAGCGCATCCTTCCGCTTGGTAGCCTCACCTATCGCCTTTTGATCGGTACCCTGCCTCCCCTGCGCGGAAGTGATAGCGCCCTGAATCGCCTTTGCGGCCGTGAGCGAGACACGACCCAGCGCTAAATGCGAAAGTGGACTTGCCGGCTCAAGCTCCTCTATTTTTCGATAGGCATCCTGCGCCGCGGTTTCGGCACCGCTCATCACCCCGATCAAGCGTTCGTACACCGAACCGAGAACCAGCCAGTTTTCACGATCCTTTGGATTAATCACCGTTGCTCTCTGCGCGAGTCCAATCGCATTCTGAAACCCCGCCTGCAACAACGCCGGATCTGCTTTTTCATCTTGAGACTGATTCAAGGTCGTCTCCGTCAGCGCAACCGCATAGGTACGAGAATACTCATCATCATTATACCACTGAACTGCTTTGTTGAAACGATCAAAACCCTTGTCGGTATCCTGTTTGAGATAGGCACGCACGGCAGAACTGTAATACACCTCAGCAACCAAATGACGCGTAGTCGTAAGAAGCAGGAAAAGTGATCCCAGGAAAAGACAGATAATGGCCAAAGAAACCAAGAGCGCTTTGTGGGACAAAATAGCAAAAGAAAAAGTACGCTCAAGTCCTTGCGCTCGCGCAAGCGATGTAACTCCAAGCGCAACAAAGAACATCAGATAGAGGAAAGAAACAAAACTGATCGGGTAAGCACCGAGAGAAACAATCCCCGCGAGTGTTCCCAAAAACGCCGCAGTGATAGAGGCCGCCCCTTTGTCATCCGCGGCGAGTACGCCCTTCAAAAATCGTACTCCTTGGAAAACCAGGAATATTGCCAGCGAAAGCACCCCAAGGAAACCAAGTTCCGCCATGAGGGTCGGGAGCGCGGCATATCCGGAAGTGAACCGCACATTCCACAGAGCCGTTTGATTGAGCTCTTCGGGCCGATACCGCGCATAGTCATAGGCAAACGTAGACGGACCGGACCCGATGATCAAATTCTTCACACTCTCCGTCATGGAGCTCACGCCAATCTGAAATGATAACCTGACATTGGGTCCAACCTCGGCAGGGAAAGCAACGAGCGAGGCAAGTGATATTTTGAATAGGAAAAGCGCGAGAAAAAAAACCGTTCCCAAAAGAACCAGGTTGGAACGCCTGACGAATTCTCCGCGAAACCGGGCAAAGGAAAGCCCCAGTAAAACAACCATGGAGATGGCGGCCACGAGATAGGCGAGACGAAATCCGATCACCAGCATGAGGAGAGTTCCCAGAATAACATTAAGAACCCATACCGTACTCTCACGGCCTGAACGCCCGCCCCCCATCAAGAGATATCCGGCTGCATAGGAAAAAACAGTAGCGGCAAACAGCGCCAAGGCGTTGGGCGTGCCAAACGGATTCCATCCCGCGCTCCCGAATAACCGCACAAAAAACTCAAGGTGAAATAATCCCGCTCCAAGAATCGCGACCAAGCTTCCCAAGAAAAGCACCAGAGAGCCATATCCAAAAAGAACCACCACCTTCTCCCGAACTCGCGTATCGTGAAAATAGATGAGGGAGAGAAAATAAAACAGCATGATGAGAATAATGGAGATACCGGCAAACGGCTCACTGCCGCCGAACCCCCAAAAACTCAAACTCCTGGCGCCCGAAAGGTACGCGCTCACCGCCGATACCACCCCGAGGAGGAACAAAAGGAATCCTCCGCTCATCTTGGCGTAGGTAAACGACTCGCCGCCCGCGAGTACCTTGACTGTAAAAAGCAGAGCCGCAAGGGAAAGAAGACACGCCGCCAGGAATTGCTTGCCCAAATAGACGGAATTACTCACCCAGGGCAAAAAGAAGAATGGAGAAAGAAAAAGAAGCGCGTACAGGGTAAAGCGCGATAGAGCAGTCGCCCATTTTCCCAATACACTCCCCGACCCTGATGTCTGCCGTGGAGAAGACGGCGGAGGAGACTGAAACGCCATATCCTCCGAAAATTCCGCCGTTACCGATCGCCGCTTCGTATAGGGAGTCCGGCGTGTGCGCGTTGCAAGCGCTTCAAGTATTTCTTTTTCCATAAAAAAACACAAACATCACTAAAAATTACACCCATTTATTTTATCAGAAAAAAAGCTCACTTGAAATGGGAGTTATACACAGAAGGATTCTTTCCATATCCGCTCACTATTTTTACAACAAAAGCGCCTATAGGTATTTCCTTTTTGCCGTAAGATGGTCTTCATACGTTTTTGAAAAAATAGTATTCCCCTGCTTATCCGACAAAAAATACCAGTAGGGCGAGGGGATCGGGGAAATGGCGGCGCGGATCGCATCAAGACCCGGATTTCCGATGGGTGTAGGCGGAAAACCCTTATGTTTATAGGTATTATAGGGGGAATCTGTCTCAAGCTCCGCCGAGGAAAGCGCGCGGCTCCCGCGGCCGGTAACATAATTGACGCTCGAATCCACCTGAAGCGCCATCCCGACCTTGAGCCGTTTCCATAAAATATCCGACACAACGGGACGATCCTTGGTATACGGAACCTCCGCCTCGATTATCGAAGCCATACGCGCGATATCAAACACGGTTTTTCCTTGTCGCCGCACCTCCGCGCGAAGATCGGGGGTGAATTTGCGATCAAAATTCTCAAGCATCTTTACAACCACATCACGCGCGGATGCCCCTTTGGGTATTCGATAGGTGTCCGGAAAAAGATAGCCCTCAAGCCCTGCCTGTCCGGTAGGCATGCCCACTTTTGCCGGCTGGTCGCTCAAAAACTCAAACTCCCGGGCGAAACTGGCAGATGACGAGATTATTTTCAAAAACTCGGCACGCGTCGCCACCCCCTCTTTTTCCAGGTAATCCGCAATTTCCTCCTTGGTCCACCCTTCAATAATGGTCACTTCTCGATCGGTAACCGTGCCCACGCCTTGAGAAAGAATACGAGCGATTTCTGAAAGCTTGGCCTTTTCGGGAAGACGATACTCCCCCGCCTGGAGCCTGCCACCCAGACGATGCCGCCACACATACACCTGAAAACCCGTAACGGATTTTATATATCCGCCGTCTTCAAGCCGCTGTGCGATTTGCTTGACGCCCAACCCTCGTTCAATCACGAAAAACTCCGCCGGATTTTTCGGCACGGAAGAAGGGACGCCAAATAGCGCCCGTGAAAACATCCAAGCGAGAACAACAACCGCAAGGAGAATATACCGCTTCTTCATATCGCGCTAAAGATAAGCATGCAGTTTCTTTTTCTCAAGCTCCGCCACAATCTTTTTCACATCCTGTGCCCGATCCTTTGGGCAAACCATGACGACATCCTCGGTTTCGATGATAATGCAATCGTGCAAACCCGCCGTGGCTACCAGCTTGCCTGTCATACTATAAACAAGATTACCAGAACTTTCAACGGCGACATACCGACCTCTCCCCTTTATGGTATTTTCGGCGGGCTTCGCTGAAAAAATATCCTTCACCGCGCGCCAATGACCAACGTCCGTCCAGCCGAAATCCGCCGGAAGGACGAGCATGGAGCCCTCTTTTTCCAGGATACCGTTGTCTATGCTCACGGTATCCATCCTGGAGAACGCTTCACGCCGAATACCACCCTCTCCATGCTTGCCGGATGCGCGGCGCATGCGTTCAAGCTCTTTCCACATGGCCGGCAGATGTTTTTTATAGAGGCCAAGAAAAAAATCAACGCGGGAGACAATCAGAGTCGGGTTCCACAGATATTCCCACGATTCAAGATATTGTTTGGCGGTTGCGAGATCCGGCTTTTCAACAAAACGCTCCACATGAAACACCGGATAGACATTCCTCGTGCGGGGTTTGGATTTTGTATCCTGAATCTTGAAAGCCTGTTCTCCCATTTTGATATAGCCATATCCGGTCTCGGGATATGTGGGATTAACGCCAACGAGCACCACATGCGAAGGCTTTTTGAGAGCGGCGAGCCTTGCGGCCAAAAGCACGCGCGCGAATTCGCGGTCATCGCGGATAAAGTTATCCGCGTTTACATAGACAAAAAAAGCGCGCGGATTTTTTTCGCTCACCTTGAGGAGTGCTGCGCCGAATGCCGCGGCCGTCCCGCGTTGAAGAGGCTCAAGAGAGACATTCTCCTCTCGAAATTCCGGCAACTGCCGCTGGATCTCGCCCCCAAGCGCCTCGGTCGTCGCCAGAAAAATATTTTTCACAGGAAACGCCGCACGGAGTCGTTTCCATGTTTTTTGGAGCAAGGAATCACTGTCAATGAGCGGATATACCTGCTTTGGCTTGCCGCGGCGGGACACCGGCCAGAGCCTTGTACCCGCGCCTCCGGCCATAATGATTGGAAAAAAATCCATAACGTCAAACTACATGCGTCTCTTGGTGGTACCGTTCTCGCGTTCGTCGATCCAGCGCACGGTGAATGCCGTGAGATATCCAACCAAAACCCCACCCACGATATCAAACGGATAATGCACACCGACAAACACCCTACCAAGCGAAATCAACGCCGCAAGTATCAGAAAAACAATACCCCAGATCCGATCGGCGCGCCACACCATAAAAGCAAGAGCAAAAGCGACTGAAGCATGCCCGGAGGGAAAAGAATTCAGCTCCGGCGAGAAAGCGATGAGCTGTTTTATATCCGAGAACGCGAGAAATGGCCGCGCGCGAAAAACGAATAACCAGATAAGCCGAACGAATCCATAGGCGACGAGAGCCGCCGTGCTCGCCTTGAGCACAAACTGCCACCAATCGTCATGGCTTGGGGATTTTGCGGAAAAAGTCACCGGCAAGAGAAGAAGGAAAAGCACGGGGAGCAAGATGACTGCCGAAAAAATCCCAAACGCATCAAGCGCTCCGCTTTTCCCCGTCAGTCCATTGACCGCATGAAGCAAAAAAACATCCACGCTCATAGTAGATGTAGTATACCATAGTCTTCATTTTTCACCCCTGACTTTTCACTTTGCATTGATCACTTTGCACTTACAAAAGACTTACCCCTGTCATATCCTCCGGTTTCTCAAGGCCTAAAATAGTGAGCACCGTAGGCGCCACGTCCGCGAGCGACCCCACCGGCGGCAGAAGCGACATATCCCAACCCACCCCCTCAAGCTCCGGACGCACCTGTCCTTCATAGGCCTTGCCAACCACAACGACCGGCACCGGATTCGTACTGTGCTCTTTATCCATCTTCCCCGTCTGGAGATTCACAAGCTCCTCCGCGTTTCCATGATCAGCGGTGATGACCGCCACTCCATCTTTCAGGAGCACCGCGTCAATAATCTTTCCCATCGCTTTGTCGGTCGTTTCAAGCGCTTTGATGGTCGCCTCCTTGCTTCCCGTATGCCCCACCATATCCGGATTCGCGAAATTCAACGCGATAAAATCATACGCCCCGCCCATCACTTCTTTCACCACGCGATCGGCGATCTCCGCCGAAGACATTTCCGGTTTTTTATCATACGAAGCCACTTTCGGCGACGGGATGATCTCGCGTTCTTCATTCTTAAACGGCTCTTCGGTCATGCCATTCAAAAAGAAAGTCACGTGCGCGTACTTCTCCGTCTCGGCAATATGAAACTGCTTCATCCCCCCGTCAGAAACGACTCGGGCAAGACAGGTTGAAACCACCTCGGGTAAAAAAGCTACTTTGACCGGCAGATCTTTTTCATATTCGGTCATGGTGACAAAAAAGACGCCCTTCAAAAAATCCTTCCGCTCAAATTTCTCGAACGTCGGCAAGGTAAACGCCTCCGCGAGCTGGCGCATGCGATCCTCGCGAAAATTAAAAAATACGACGGCATCATCTCCTGCCACCGTTGTGACGGCCTTACCCCCTTTGGTGATCACCGTCGGGACAAATTCCTCGTCGTACACTTTCTTCTCGTAGGATGCTTTGAGCGCCTCTATGGGATCCTCTGCTGTCTCACCCTCGCCCGCGACCAGAGCGGCATACGCTTTGCTCGTGCGGTCCCAGCGGTTGTCGCGATCCATCGCGTAGAAACGCCCGGAGAGCGATGCGAGCGCCCCCACACCGATCTCTTTCATTTTATCCTGAAGTTTCACGATAAAATCCACCCCCACGTTGAAAATCGTATCCCGTCCATCTAAAATCGCCTGCACGGCGACTTTTTTCACTCCCCGCTTTTTGGCAAGTTCCAAAAGCGCGTAGAGGTGATCTTGATGAGAGTGCACGCCGCCCGGAGAAACCAGGCCGACCAAATGAAGCGTAGAACCTTTTTTCTTCGCGTGATCCATCGCCTGGCGCAATGCCTCATTTTCAAAAAAACTCCCATCGGAGATCGCTTTATTGATGCGCGGCAAAGATTGATAAAATACGCGGCCAGCGCCAATCGTGAGATGTCCCACTTCGGAATTTCCCATCTCTCCCCAAGAAAGCCCGACCTCATCGCCCGAAGCGCGTACCGGAAAAGCAGGATAGGTTCGAATGAGCCGATTCATCACCGGAGTTTCAGCCCCAGTCACGGCATTCCCGTCGCCGGCCGGAGCGATACCCCATCCATCAAGAATTATGAGCACCACCGGCCCTTTTCTACCGCCTTCTTGCGTGGATTGATTCTTTGGTTGACGTGTTTTTGGCATAAAATAAGTACGCCCACTGTATCAGGTTTTCCCAAAAAAACAAAACAACAACAAACACGAGCAATCGATTATATTTTTCCACGCGTTCGTCGATGTAGCTCGTATAGAACTTACGCAAAAACCCATTTAGGGGTGTCATTCCCGCCCCGCACCAGTGCGGGGTAAACTCCAGCGGGAATCCAGGCCTCGGAAAGGAGCCTGGATACTGGATCCCCGCATTCGCGAGGATGACAGAAAGAGGTCAAGTGCGTAAGTCCTATCGTAAATCAATTACCGCGCCGCAAGCAGTGCGGTATGCGGTAATATGATTTTTCCGCCCTTCGAAATTTTTACCGAAAACCTAAAGAGCCTGCGGGAACGGTTGCAGTTTCAAGATATTGCGGGTTTCTTCTTCAGTCAAGATTTTTTTGTTTTTCAATACCTGCACCAAATACAAAAGTTTTTTATCTTCACTGCGCATAAGTAAAATCAAATCACCCTTGAGATTGACCAACTTGTCGTCTACGGCGTCAAGGATGTCAATTTTAGCCTTGCCTATCTCTTGAGTCACGTCTTCAAAGCGCTTGTTCACGTCTTCAAAGCGCGTGTCAACATGCGTAGAAAATTCATGGATTGCTTCCAAAATCTCTTGGTTTGATTCATGGTCCATGGACATACTATACATTAAAAAATTGAACTCTTGAACTTTAGTTTCCTTATTCCACTCTATCACAAACTCACTTCCGACTCAATCTCCAGCAATCGATTATATTTTTCCACGCGTTCGCTGCGCGAGAGGCTTCCGGTCTTGATGTAGTCGGCATTCACCGCCACGGCCAAATCCGCGATCGTCGTATCCGCGGTCTCACCCGAGCGGTGAGAAAGGATCACGCGGTAATCATGTTTTCGCGCCAGATCAATCGCATCCATGGTCTCGGAGAGCGTGCCTATCTGATTGACCTTGATAAGAATGGCATTCCCCACTCCCATTTCTATCCCTTTCTTTAAACGCTCAACATTCGTTACGAAAAGATCATCTCCAACGATCATGGTGCCTTTCCCCCTCACCTTAATCCTCTCCCCTCTGGGGAGAGGGAAGGGTGAGGAAAGTTGATGAGTAAACTTCTTCCACGCGTCCCAATCATCTTCGGCAAATGGATCCTCAAGGGAAATCAGCGGATACTGCTTCATCCATCGTCTATAGAGTTTTCCCAGCTCATCCGAGCTCAATTTTTTCTTATCCACATTCATCTCATAACGTCCTGTTTTTCCGTTATAGAACTCCGAGGCCGCGGCATCAATCGCCACCTTCACTTGTTTTCCATACATATATCCCGCCGCTTGCACCGCCTCGCCGATGAGACGAAAAGCCTCTTCATTGCTTTTTAAACGCGGCGCATATCCCCCTTCGTCGCCCACACCGACCGTAAGCCCTCGTTTCTTCAAGATATCATACAACGCATGAAAAACCTCCGCGCCGCAACGCAGGCGATCGGAAAACTTCTTCTGCCCGGGCACGATCATGCACTCCTGCAAATCCAAACTCCAATCCGCGTGCCGTCCGCCATTAAGGATGTTCATCATTGGGTGGGGCAACCTGTATGGAGTAGCGTGGAGAGAGTAGATTTTGCGGAGGTAGCGATAAAGCGGGAGCTTGGCCGATGCCGCACCCGCGTGCGCGCAGGCAAGCGATATACCCAAAATAGCATTAGCTCCAAAATGCGACTTGTGCTTTGTCCCATCGAGCTCGCACATCAAACCATCTATGACTCGTTGATCCTCCACCGCCATACCGGCAATCCTTGGAGCCATGATTTTATTCACAAATCGGCACGCCTTTTGCACCCCCTTGCCGCCATAGCGCTTTTTGTCTCCATCGCGAAGTTCGAGCGCTTCATGCACGCCGGTCGAGGCGCCCGAAGGCACCGAGGCGACTCCCTCGGAACCATCTTTCAGGCGCACCCTCACCCGCACGGTCGGATTCCCGCGCGAGTCCAATATTTCGTAGGCATGAATACTTTGAATACGCATACAGACTACCGTCTACTGACTACAGGATTTCGTATGTGACATTTACATTGACCACGATATCCAAACTTCCGCTCTCCACCGGTGCTGGTGCCGCGGCTTCTGTAGCACCGCCGAGGCCCATTGCATAAGAATCAAACCCTTTATAATACGTCGATCCGCTCGGGGAATACTCGCTGAAAGTCACAAGCTTTCCGAGCTTCACGCCCGCTTTCTCTGCCACCGATTTGGCTTTTGCTCTGGCATTCTCAAGCGCCTTCTCGCGTGCCTGCTCGCGAAGCGTTTCCGGATCGTCGATAGTGAAAGAAACACCCGATACTTGATTGGCTCCCGACTCGCCTACCGAGGAAAGGATAGCGCCGATCTTTCCCAAATCCCTGATCTTTACCTGCACCTCTTGGGTCACCCGATACCCGCGCAACACCCGCTTTCCATCCGGCCATTCATACTGCGGAGAGAGGGAATAATTGGTCGTCTGAATATCCTTGCTGTCCACGCCGAATCCCTTGACGCGGCCGATGAGCGTAGTCATTTTTGTATTATTTTCAGTCTGCGCTTTCACGACCTCCTTATTCTCCGTAGAAATCCCGACACCGATAACCGCGATTTCCGGGACGCCAGCGACCTTCCCCTCTCCTTCAATCGTAATCATGTCGCGAATCTCGGGTTTTCCGATAAACGCATTCTCCTTGAAACCATTCATGGTCTTTACCCCCAGGAGCAACACGACCCCAAGGCCCACAAGACCAAGAAGCGCGGTGAATAATTTATTTTCCCTCCAGGTAGGCCAGAACATATAGGTAAAAAGTCAAAAGTTAAAAATGCAAAATTATTTCTTCAGCAACAGTTTTAATCCCGGCAAGGTCTTTCCTTCCAAGAATTCAAGCATAGCACCCCCGCCGGTGGAAATCCAGTCCACGCACGAACCCATCCCTGTGAGTTTCAGCGCGTGAAGCGTCTCGCCGCCGCCCGCAATGCCAAAGGCACGCCCGCAGGAACGCGAGGCAAAGAGTCTTCCCAATGCCAAGGTGCCATGGCTGAATTTTTCAATCTCATACATACCGAGCGGACCGTTCCACACCAAGGTCTTCGCCTTTTTAATCACCTTCGCGTACTCCAAGATCGTTTTTGGGCCAATGTCATAGATAGCATACGGCGCCGAACAGATAATCCCCACTTCTTTCTTGCCGTTGCCGCGACGCAAATTCAGATTGACCACGTACCCATTCCGCCCGGGATCCCGCACATCACCCACCACTACATCCGTCGGCAAAACGATTTTTTTATTCTTGAGCAAGCGTTTGACTATCTGTATCCCCTTCTCTTCCACCATCGACGCACCAACATCGCACCCCATCGCCATGTAAAAACTATTGATGAGCGCGCCCCCAAGGAGAATCTTATCCGCACGCTTTGAGAGACTCCGAATCACCCCCACCTTGTCGGCAATCTTTGCGCCGCCAAGCATCACCACAAACGGCGTCTTGGGTTTGCCTAAAAGTCCGCCAAGCGCCTCCACTTCTTTTTCCACGAGCAAACCGGCATACGAAGGGAGTAATTTCGCCACTCCCGCGACAGAAGCATGCGCCCGGTGTGAGGCTGAAAACGCGTCGTTGACAAAAAAATCCGCAAGCTCCGCCAGCGCCTCTACAAACTTCGCGTCGTTCTTCTCCTCCCCGGGATAGAAACGGATATTTTCCAAAAGTGTGACACTCCCATCTTTTGCGGCTCCAAGCGTCCGCGCAAGCGCCTCGCTCCCGATCGGATCGTCGGCAAATCTCACACCCTGCGTGAGCGTCTCAAGGTATGACGCGACACGTTTCAAACTGAACATCTTATTCTTTTTGCAAATGGTCTGAAATTGGGCAGGGGTGAGCCGCGAGCTCGAGGCGGGCGCCGGCCGCCCGAGATGCGAGACAAGAATCATCTTGGCTCCCGCGCGACGAAGATAATTGATCGTGGGCAATGCCGCGCGCATCCGCGTATCGTCAAACACGCCCTTTTCCCCCATTGGCACGTTAAAATCCACACGCAAAAGCACCCGCTTCCCGCGAAGTGCTCGCATGTCTATTTCTCGAATGGTGTGTAGTTTCATAACTAATCCATTGTTGGATCGGCTGCCACAAACTCCCAGCCCATTTCATCGTCGGCTGTGTGTGTGCCGCCCGTAAAACACGTCTCGCAGTCCGGAAATTCCTCCTCCGCTTCGAAGGTTTCAACGGTGTCGCAGTTGATGCATTGGTATTTTCCGGTTTTCGACACCCGGTCGCCGATTTTGTAGGACATAAGCGATAAAAATTACAAATGGCAAATGACAAATAGAATTCCCATACTCTTTCGTTGTTGAATGATTCGATTATTCAGTTACCCCAGTTACCAATAGTATAGCACACTAAAAAATCAAACAAAAACGGCAATACTACACAATTATCATCGCATCTCCAAACGAATAAACGCGATATTTTTTCTTGATTGCCTCTTGGTAGGCGGTTTTGATCAAAATGACACCCTCACCCTGCCCTCTCCCATCAAGGGAGAGGGGGGATTTCGCGAAGGCGGAAACGAGCACGAGCAGAGTGGATTTTGGCAGGTGAAAATTGGTCACCAGCGCGTCAACGATTTGAAACTTATAGCCCGGGTTTACCCCCACACCAAAATTTTTGGTGTGGGGGTAGATGAATATATTTACAGGACCGGAGTAGGCCGAAAGAATGTCATTGCGATCCGCCTTTGGCGGAGAAGCAATCTCGTTTCGAGTACGGGATCGCCGCGTCGCCTTCGGCTCCTCGCGATGACTAATCAGGGAGTATCCCTCAAGCGCTCTGACTGTCGTCGTCCCAACGGCAACCACTCTCCTGCCCTCGCTCTTGGCGCGCGAAATCGCTCGTGCGGTCTCTGCCGAAATTTCCACCCACTCTTCTTCCATCTTATGCGCGCTCACCTCTTCGGATTTCACGAGCTTAAATGTTCCATATCCGACATGCAAAGTGATATATCGCACCTCCACTCCCATGCGCTCAATCTTTTTTAAAAGGCGTTTCGTGAAATGAAACCCGGCCGTCGGAGCGGCGACTGACCCGCTCTGCCGCGCATAGACGGTTTGATAGTCTCCGGCGTCTTTTGGCTCCTTCCCTATATAAGGAGGAATGGGCACATGGCCATACCGCGCCAAAAACTTTTGAAAAGCCAAGCCGCGGATATTAAAACGCACCAGATATTTCCCTTCACGCTTCCCGATGACTTCACACTCGACGGTTTTTGAAAAAGAAACCTTCACCCCGTCTTTTAATTTTTTCCCGGGATTTCCCAACGCTTCCCATGTTCCCGTTTTATCAACTTCCCTCAACAAAAATACCTCTATCTTTTTCTCTGTCATCGCGAGCTTCACCGCAGGCGAGGCGCGGCGATCTTGTACTTGGACGGGATTGCTTCGTCGCCCCGCTCCTCGCAATGACAATCTTCCAAAAAGTCTCGCTTTAAAAACACGGCTGTCGTTGAGCACAAGCACATCACCCGCGCGAAGATATGCCGTAATATCAAAGAATTTCCGGTGTTCCATCTTCCCGCTCTCGCGATGCAAAACAAGCAGACGGCAACAATCGCGCGGCGAAAACGGCTTCTGCGCAATGAGCCGCTCGGGTAAAGGGTAATCAAATTCGGACGTTTTGAGAAAAAATTCGTTCATATCAAGACTGTCATTGCGAGCGGAGCGAAGCAATCCCGCCGAGATTCGAGATCGCCACGTTCCGACTGAAGCGTCGGGACTCGCGATAACAAAAGGGGAGAGGAATTCCTACAATGAATCACTTAAATCCTTCCATTCAGGATTCATCTTTGCAATAAGATCCAGCTTTTTTTTCCTCGATCCAGCCTTGATCTGCTTTTCTCTTTGTATCGCTTCGTATGGCGAAGGAAACACCTCAAAATAAACGAGTTTACCGATATTGTATTTTTCGGTAAACCCTTTGACTCCTTTATTTTTATGTTCCCAAACCCGCTTCGCCAAATTGCCCGTTACGCCAGTGTAAAGAGTCGTGTTTCGCTGGTTTGTCATTATATAAACACCATATCTTTTTTCTTCTTTCCTATCTTAAGAGACGAGATTGCCACGCCCCTCGACAAGCTCTGGGCTCGCAATGACAAACACTGCCCTACTTCATCAAACCCCCTATATGTTCAACCATATCCACCAACCTCATGCTGTATCCCCACTCGTTGTCATACCACGCCATCACTTTCACGAGATCGCCGTCCACGACACGCGTCATCTCAAGGTCAACGACAGTGGAATACGTCGTCCCGATAAAGTCGGAAGACACGAGCGGCACCTCGCTTACCCCAATGATCCCCTTCCATCGTTTGTCTTTGGTCGCCTTTTTAAACACGCCATTCACCTCATCCGCCGTGGTTTTGCGCTTCAATAAAAAAGTAAAATCCGAAAGCGAAACGTCGAGCGTCGGCACGCGCACGGCAATGCCGTCGAATAAACCTTGGAGCGAGGGAATCGCCTCCACAGCGGCCTTGGCGGCGCCGGTTGAAGTGGGTACCATATTGATGAGAGCGGAACGCGCGCGGCGCAGATCGGGATGCAGCGCGGGAGGAAGTCCGTCTACAAGATTTTGCTCGGCGGTCACCGAATGGATGGTCGTCATCATCGCCTTGGCTATACCAAACCAGTCATTTATAATGGCGGCTACCGGCGCAATAGAATTGGTGGTGCAGGAAGCATTATTGACGATAGTATCACCGGATTTTGCCGCCCCGTGATTGACGCCCATGAGATACGTCGGCACCTCTTTGGCAGGCGACGAGATCACCACGCGTTTGGCCCCGGCGGCGATATGCTGTTTGGCCAGCTCCATCTTGGTGAATCGCCCGGTACACTCCATCACAACATCCACCTTATATTCCTTCCATGGCAATTTCATCGGCTCTTTTTCGGCCACCACGGGAATCTTCACTCCGTCCACAATGACGTGTTTTTCATCGTGCGAGACATCATGGTCCCAGGTGCGAAAAACGGAATCATATTTTAAAAGATGCGCCAAAATCTCCGGCGAAGTAAGATCATTGATCACGACAAAGGAAATCCCCTTGCGCCCCCATCCTGCCTTAAATGCCGTGCGGCCGATACGCCCGAAACCATTGATTGCGACTTTCAATTTTTTTGCCATAGTAGTGTTAAATCCTAAATTATTGCCTGCGGCAGGCAGGTTAAGCTTTCCTGAAAGCATACCATGGTCCTCGGGAATTAAAAAACACCAGCCCGTCTGGAAAACGCATCTCCGGACGGGCTGGTGTTTTTTATGTTACATCAAACTGAATCGGCTGAAACGTTTGACCTGGATATTCTCGCCGATCTTGGCAATCTGGCTCTTCACCAACTCCTCAATCGTCACGGAATCGTCTTTAACGAAGGCCTGTTTCAAGAGGCAAGTTTCCTGGAAATACTTATTCATCTTGCCTTCAACAATTTTTTCAACCACATTCGCGGGTTTATTCTCCCCCGCCATCTGCTCTTTGATAATCTCTTTCTCTTTTTCAACCACCTCTTCTGGTACATCTTCGGGCTTGAGGTAGAGCGGATTGGCCGCCGCCACATGCATGGCAATACCATGAACGAAATCTTGGAACTGCTCATTGCGGGCCACAAAATCCGTCTCGCAGAGTACCTCCACCATGGCGCCCACTTTCCCCCCCGCGTGGATATAAGCATGGATCACTCCTTCGTGCGTTTCGCGATCCGATTTTGAAGCCGCCTTTACCGCGCCCTTCTTGCGCAACAGTTCAGCCGCCTTCATGAGATCATCCCCCGATTCTTCGAGCGCATTTTTGGCGTCAAGGATACCCGCACCGGTTTGTTCGCGTAATTGCATGACAAGCTTTGCGTCGGCCATATATAAAAATGTTGCAAAAAAAATTTCGCGGGGAACAATTTGAGACTGTAGAAAAACGATGAGATGCGAGGCGAAACCGAGGAGTGAGCGAGCCGTACTGAAAGGTACGGTGAGCGAATACCGCAGGTTTCAACAAAGCAGATCGCGTTTTTCTACGGTCTCAAATTACATACTATACGCTACTCACCACCGCCTCCATCTTCACTTCCTCCTTCACCTCTTCTTTCGGTTTTGCGGCCTGCACTTTTGCTTCGGCTTTCCCCTCCTGATAAGCACCCGCAATCACCGCCGTAATCATCTCAACGGATTTCACCGCGTCGTCATTGGCGGGAATAATATAATCCACAAGACTCGGGTCGACATTGGTATCGCAGATGGCGATAATCGGCAGACGCACGCGATGCGACTCCACGAGCGCCGTCTTTTCATGTTTGATATCAACGATATACACCGCGTCTGGAAGTTTGGTGAGCACCGTAATGCCGCCAATGGCATGCTCGGTCTTTTCAATCTCCTTGGCAAAATCCACCTGCTCCTTCTTGGTGTATTTGGAAAGAAGTCCGCGAGCGCTTCGATCCCTGAGATCAATATACCGCCGGATCAGCTTGCTGATTTCCGCGAAATTCGTAAAAGTCCCGCCAAGCCATTTATTGGACACATAGGGCGCGCCGCATTCACTGGCGTATTTTTTGATAATTTCCTGTGTCTGCTTCTTCGTGCCAATAAACAACAAGACTTTTCCCTCGCGTCCAAGCTGACGCGCAAAATCAGCCGCCTCCGCGAGCTTCTTCTGGGTTATCTCAAGGTTAATAAGGTGTATACTGCTGCGCGAAGTAAAAATATACTCCGCCATCTTCGGGTGCCATTTGGAAATCTGGTGGCCAAAATGCGCACCTGATTTCAAGAGATCCACGAGTTCCGGGATTTGAGTCATAGAGATTCGATTTCCTTTGCCTCTCCTCTCAATCTTGCCGGGGGCAAGACAGGAAATACTTGAGAGTATGTGGGTGAAGTTCCACCGCCTTTGGCGGGGTGCCGCCCATGGCGGCAAATAATTAAAAGTATAAAGTGGAAGTCCTTTACAATGCAAAGAGTATACAAAAAGCCCGGGATTATGTCAAATATCCGCCGATGGACAAATATCCTGCAAGACGCACTCCCCGCACAAAGGCCGCGGTTTACAGATCGCGCGGCCGTGCATGATACAGTATTCGTTGACATTTAAATACTCTTTCGGCGGATAGAGCTTCTCAAGATCGCCGGCCACCTTGTCGCGATCTTTTGATTGAGTCAGCCCGAGCCGCGGCGCCACGCGATAGACATGTGTATCAACGGCAATACCGGTAAATTTTCCAAACGCTTTGGCCATGACCAAATGCGCGCTCTTGTGCGACAGTCCCGGCAGAGTCAAGAGATCCTCAAGCGTTGCCGGCACGCGGCCGCCGAAATCTTTTACGATCCGCTCCCCTATCCCTTTCAAATACTTCGCTTTGCTTTTAAAAAATCCCGTGCTGTAAATTTCCTTCTCCAGCGTACACAGATCCGCGCGGGCGTAATCCTTCGCTGTTTTGTATTTTTTAAAAAGAGTCTTCGTCACCATATTCACCCGCACGTCCGTGCACTGCGCCGAAAGCATGGTGCCGACAACAAGCTCGAGCGAATTTTTCCACTCCACAAACGGCCCGCGCTCGGGATATTCCTTTTTGAGGCGCTTCAATGCCTCCTCGGCTCGGGTGCGCGTGTCCATAGAATATTATTATCCCAAAAATTTCATTCTTTCACAAAAAAGAGCGGCTCAACCCAAAGGGTCGAACCGCTTGTGCAGGTGTCTCCGTTGCACCTAATACGTGAAGATGAGCCACTTCCCGTTGTGTCCGGTCTTGATGACCGGAATCTCACACGCCTCCGCCTGGGTGATCTCCGCCTTGGTCGCCAGGCGCACGTTCTCGTACTGGTTGGCCTTCTCTTTCCGCGCCTTGATCAACTCGTCGACCGTCTCGTCGGTGAGGCCGATGACCTCGGGAACCTGGAAAGCGAAACACCAATGCCCCATAGCGGCAAGGTCCATAAATTCCGGCTCATTGATCATCTGCACGATCGCGGCCGCGATCGTGCGTTTCTGCACCGCCTCGAGATTCCGCGCCTCCACTGCCTCGAACAGTTCTGCGTAACCTTGTGCATTCGTCATTGATGTATCTCCTGGTGTGCTTGCGCACGGTATGGGAAACCTCCGCTTCTCACTTGAAAATCACTTGGAAGCTTCGGATTCTTTGGGAAATTGGAAATCTCTCCACCGATTCTCCTATTCATCACCTCCTGACCTCCTGCGAAACAACCATTTCGGGTGATACCGCGGATAGATCGGCGGCTCATCCGTCCTCTCGGTAACGCTCACCTTGGGCGGCATGAGACGAGCAAGCCTATCGGTAAGTGAATAGCCATTACAGTACGGCGCCGGCGTACGCCTCGGCTTGATCGGAGCGACGGGCGCCAAAGGCGGCGGCGCGTTCACGGCAGGCGGCTCAATCGGCGCAACCACCATGGGTGGCGGCAGAATCTGAAACCGCAACGTCAGCGGCAGACTGGCCTGCGGCTCAAGCACGAAAACCCTGCAAGAAGCCTGTCGCCCATCCGAAGTCGGAGAAAGGAAGGTATTCCAATCTCGCACCACGGACTCCGCGAGATCTCGCGGAACCTCTCGCAATTCCTCCGGACACTCAACGGTAAACTCATCGAATCCGGCAAGAGCGGTGAACGGCAGATCCTCTCCTTCAAGCAGGATCGAAGCAATCCACTCGCCGACACGGTTGCGCTGACCCAGGGCATTGCAACAGGCGGGAAGCGGATCGTCTTTCAGATATCCGCCACCACGTACGAAGCTGGGCTTCTCACGCCAATGAATGACCACGCGGCACACGCCGCTTGCAGTCGGAAACTCCGGATGCGGTTCGTGCGTCACGAGCAATCCGCACGTTTCCGAAAACAGCCACAGCGATTTCTGCACCTGTGGCAAGAGATCCACGATCGCCACACCCTCGCACAACTGAATGCCGGTAAACGGGTTGATGTCGATCCAGTGGGTCTTTTCTCCCACCGCGGCAACCAGCCGGGCATCGGGACTCAAAAGAAAGCTCCTCAATGTCCTCGTAACGTTTGACCCCACTTTGGCAAGCAGGGATCGCTGAAGAATCTCTGGAATCATGGCTATCCCTCCCTGCAGGTTGTAGTTTTTCTGTCTCTTTCAATGTGCGCGGCTACTATAGATGATTATGATTTTTTTGTCAAGGCCTTACCTCCGGCCAAATCTGGCGCCCTTCGCCATCTTCTATGACCACCGCAAATACCGGGCATGATTTCGCGGCTTCAAGGATTATCGATGCATCCTCCTCCGAGAGTTCCGCGTACGAGGTGCTATCGCTTGTTTTTGTGCCATCCTTTTTTAAGATCACCGCTTTCCCCTCTTCGGTCAGCTCAAATACTTTTGACGCAATCACCGTACAAGGTCCTGCGCCGATACAGGTATCGCTCAATACGCGCACGTGATATTTCTTTTCTTTGTCGTTCATAATATGAATAAGTTTCGCGTATGCGTATTGACAAAAAATTATTTTTATACTATGGTGTTTTCAGAAACCAATGCTCTTTCCACGGAGGAACATCTTGATGGATGCAAAAAGCATTCAACTTGCCGAAGGACAGATTTGGCGCGCGCCCGCAAGCGACAAACCCTGCACCACCCAGCGCCCAAGAATCAAAATTCTTGGCTTTACCGGCGAGCTCGTGCAGTGGCGCGCGCAAGGCAACCCAATCCACCACGCGGTCAAAAAAGAACGTCTCATGGAAATCCTCGCCGAAGGCGGTTACATCCTCGAGATCCGCGAGCCGGTTTTCCCCACCCCCGACAGCTCACGCTAGTCGGGACTTTTTTTATTCCATCCCCAGTATTTCTTTGAGCTCTGCAGGCGGCTTCCAGGGCGGATCAAACACCACGTTCACTCTTACTTCTTTGGCTCCGAGCTCGAGAATCTTCGCCTTCACCTGCCCAACAATCTCCGGCCCAAAAGGACACAGAGGCGTTGTATAGGTCATATCGACGTCCACTGTATCACCCCTTATACCCACTCGATAAATCAAACCCATAGTCCAGATGTCGACCTCAACCTCCGGATCAAGAATCGTCTGAAGCGTAACCTCTATATTTTCTTTTGTGAGCTTTTTCTCTTGTAACATATTGTAACCTTCTTCAATTTTTTTTAATCATACCCCTGCTCTTCAATCTCGCGAGCCACCTCCTGTCCGCCTTCACGGATAATCTTTCCATCGCTCATGACATGAACAAAATCCGGCATGAGATATTCAAGAAATCGCGTGTAGTGCGTAATCAGTAAAACCCCAAGGCCTTTCTCGCGCATGACGCTGATGCCTTTTGCCACGGCTTTGAGGGCATCGATATCGAGCCCTGAATCCGTTTCGTCAAGAATCGCAATCTTTGGTTCAAGTACCAACATCTGCAGAATCTCCATGCGCTTTTTCTCGCCACCCGAAAACCCTTCACTTAAGCCGCGTCTTAACAACGATGCGTCCATGCCCAGCTGTGCTATGTCCGCCTTTATTTTTTTATGGAACTCCTGCACGGAAACTTTTAACCCTGTAAGCTCTTGATAGGCCGTGCGTAAAAATTGCCCGACATTGAGTCCGGCCACCGACGGCGGATACTGCATGGAAAGGAATACCCCCGCCTTCGCTCGAAGATGAGTCTTCTCTGCCGTTATATCTTTTTCGTCCATGAAAATTTTCCCGTCCGTAATAGTGTAGCGCGGATGGCCGAGCAAAGCGTTGGCAAGCGTACTCTTGCCCGAGCCGTTTGGACCCATGAGCGCGTGCACCTGCCCGGAGCGCACGGAAAAATTTACACCTTTCACGATTTCTTTTCCATCCACGGCCACGTGTAAATTTTTGATTTCTAAAGTGTGCATAGTGTATGATTCAATTATTGATATCAATGGCCCTCCGCAGAGCGCGTAAACCCAGAAATGCGCACTTCTCCCGCGAGACACTCACCGGCGCTCCGAGCCATTGCCGCACATATGTCTCATCCGCCCTTGCGAGCTCCTCACGACTTTTCCCTTTCACCCAATCAGTGAGCATAGACACCACCGCCTGACTGATGGCGCATCCCTGTCCGACAAAAGAAACATTCGCGGCTTTCCCCACTTCGTCAAACCGCAAAAAAATCTCGATCTCGTCGCCGCATAAAGGATTGACCTCGCGCGCGCGGTGAGTGCACTGCTCCATCACCCCGGTGTTATGCGGATGTCGGTAATGATCCAATATATTCTCCCGATAGAGCTCGTCGCCCTGAAAATCTTCCATACTTACACGTGAAAAATTTTTTGGGCGTCTGCGATCGCCGCAATAAGCAGGTCAACATCCTCGCGCGTGTTATATGCCGAAAAACTCGCCCGCAGAGAAAAATTAATCCCCAGTTTGCGCAAAAGCGGCATGGCGCAGTGATGACCGGCGCGCACCGCGATACCATGGCGATCCAAAATGGAGGCCGCATCATGCGGATGCACTTTTTCTATATTGAACGCGATAACTCCTATGCGATCCGGCGCGTCGGGGGCGTCTCCCGCAGGATAGAGCATCACTCCCCCGAGGGCGGACATCCGTTCCAGCGCGTATCGAGTCAGCTCGCGCTCATGACGAACCACATTTTCCATCCCGAGACGCCGGAGGTACCGTACGGCCGCGGCAAGTCCGATCGCTTCGGCAATGGGTGGGGTACCGCCTTCAAATTTCCACGGCACGTCGGTCCATGTCGCGCCATCAAGAGTCACTTCCTGAATCATGTCGCCGCCGTATAAAAACGGTTCCATCTTTTCCAGCAATGCTTTTTTCCCCCACAGGACGCCGATACCCGTTGGCCCAAACATCTTGTGTCCGGAAAAAGCGAAAAAATCCGCGCCAAGCTCCTCGACATTCACCGGCAGGTGCGGAACGCTTTGTGCTCCGTCCACCACCACGACGGCGCCATGCGCGTGCGCCATATCCGCGATCTCATGGACGGGATTAACAAGACCCAGGGCATTGCTCGCGTGGCACAGCGAGACGATTTTGACGCGCGGGCCGATAATCGCGCGCGCGGCTTCAATGTCCAACCGTCCGTCTTTTCGCACGGGTAAAAAGCGCAGCGTCAATCCTCGCGCTTTAACGGCCTGCATCCATGGAACGAGGTTTGCGTGATGTTCCATTTCGCTCACCGCCACTTCGTCGCCCGCGGAAAGCCCAAGGGTCAACCGGCTTGCCAAAATATTCAATCCCTCGGTGGTGCCGCGGGTGAAGATAATCTCCCCCGGATCGCCGGCACCGATAAATTCCGCAACCGCTAAACGCGCGCCCTCATAAGCGGAGGTCGCCCGCTCGGCGATGGCATACACCCCGCGGTGGATATTCGATCTGTATTTTTGATAATAGGCGTTCATCGCCTCCAACACCTCATCAGGCGTCTGCGAGGTAGCCGCGTTATCAAGATACACCAAAGGCTTCCCGGACCGAGCCGCGTGAGAAAATATGGAAAAATCTTTTTTAATCTGTTCAGTATTCATAGGATTTACGATGCCATTGAAGCGACGGCTTTTTTTATAAAACGCGCACATATTTTGACCGTCGCGGCCCCGATATTCTTACCCACAAGCGAACGGTAGAAACTTTTCAAGAGAGTCTTCCTCGCATCCGCTTCGCCGATACCCCGTGAAGAGAGATAAAACAACGTCTCTTCATCAAAAGGGCTTACGGTCACGGCATGCCCGCACTTCACATCGGCGTTGCCAATTTCAAGATGCGGCACCGGATCAATCTCGGCGGTATCAAAAATTATACCCTTGATATCCTGAAAGCCGTTTGCCGCGCGAGCCCGGGGGTCAATGACCACCGTTCCCTGGCAGACGATTCTCGATTGTCCGCTCGCGGCAAGCCGCATGCGCATGTCGGAATCCGTGCGCGGCGCGCGATGAAGAATCCTCGCGTCAATATCCGCAATCGCTTTTCCCGCGCCCGCATATCCGAGCGTCTGCCCGACGCGCGCGCCCTCACCAATAAGCTCCGTATTCACGCGCAAAGAAAAAAACTCTGCACCACCCATGAAGTCATTCCACTCCATCTTACCATCACGCGCGACCTTCGCCTGCCGATTTTGAAAAACAATCGGCTGACCACCCTCGTGAAGCGAGACTATGGAAAGTGTGCCCCCCTCTTCACAGGCGGCCAGGATGCGCTCTGTCTGAAACGTACCATCACTCCGTCGCGGCTTACCGCGATACCGAATCACCACCTGCGCGCGACTCCCCGGCAAAGCATGAAAAATGACTTGATCATGGCGCTCTTTCGAACAATCCACATTGAAGGAAACCATACACTCCCCCTCCAAGCGCACATAGTGTCCGGCAGAAGCCGAAAGCACATTCCAGGCGTCAATCTTGTCTTTTGCTTCCAAAAATTTCCCATCCTCTATGAAGCGCGCCACTTCCGACCGTCGTACTGCGAGTGCGAGATCTTCAATCCCCACCGAGCCGCTTTGTTTCATGAGCTTCCACGGCGCGCGTTCCGGCGTGAGAGATCGCTCAAACGGAAAAACAAAATCCGGCGCGGAGTGAATATTGAGTCCGTGCTTGAAATTCGGCAGAGGCAAGGAAGCGAATACTTCCCGCACCCTCTCTTTCTGTTTTTCCAATAATTGATTTTCCATTTTAGTCTTGCATCTTTATCCGACAGCTCCTTCCATCTCCATTTCGATGAGGCGATTCATCTCGACCGCATACTCAAGCGGCAATTTTTTCACGATGGGTTCCACAAAACCGCTCACCACCATCCGCAAGGCTTGTTCTTCGGTAAGACCGCGACTCATGAGATAAAAAATCTCTTCATCGCCAATTTTTCCAACGGTCGCTTCATGGGCCACCGTGGCGTCCGCGCGCTCAATCTTCATAAACGGATGAGTATTTGAAACCGAGGTATCACCCACCAACAGCGCGTCGCAGACCACGCTGTTTTTGGACTGCGCG
This sequence comes from Patescibacteria group bacterium, assembly GCA_038064355.1. GTDB lineage: Bacteria > Patescibacteriota > Patescibacteriia > GWA2-47-26 > GWA2-47-26 > JBBTTG01. Next base: position 11,166 of record JBBTTG010000019.1, on the reverse strand, counting down.
GCATTTTTGGCGATACGCACATAGCCGCGATAGGTGGAAACTCCGCCGCCGCGGCTGATGCTTTTTGATTTCATTACCGAAGTGGTGCGCGGCGCCGCGTGAATCACCTTGAGTCCGGTATCCTGATGCTGACCAGGACCGGCAAATGCAATGCCGAGACTGTCGGCTCGCGCGCCTTCTCCGCGCAGGATACTGCATGGATAGAGCATGGTCACCCCGCTGCCGAAATTTCCGTTCACCCATTCAATCGTACCATCTTTGTCCACGAGCGCGCGCTTGGTGTTGAGGTTGTAGGTATTCTTGCTCCAATTTTCTATACTCGTGTAACGCGTCCGCGCGCCCTCGTGCACAAAAATCTCCACGCACCCCGCATGCAACGCGCTCACGTCAAACCGCGGTGCGCTGCATCCTTCAATATAATGAAGCTCCGCGCCCTTGTCCACGATAATCAGCGTGTGTTCAAACTGCCCGCCGGCTTTCGCGTTCATCCGAAAATAGGCCTGTAGGGGCATAGAAACTTTGACGCCCCGCGGTACAGAGATAAAAGTGCCGCCGCTCCAGACCGCGGCGTGGAGCATGGCGAACTTGTGATCGTTTATGGGCACGCAACTCGTCATAAAATATTTCCGCACGAGCTCCTCGTGATCACGGAGCGCCGTGTCCATATTTTCAAAAATCACGCCCTGCTTGGCAATGTCCTCCCGGATATTGTGATACACCACATCCGAATCATATTGCGCGCCCACGCCGCCCAGTATCTTTTTCTCGGCTTCGGGAATCCCCAATCGGTCAAAGGTTTTTTTGATCTCCTCGGGCACGTCTTCCCAACTCTTGGATTCATCAGCCTCCGGACGCGCGAAGTAAACAATCTTACTTAAGTCCAGTCCGCTCAAATCCGGACCCCAGGTTGGCAGGGACGCCTTTTGATAGAGCGCGAACGCGGACAAGCGCTTCTCGAGCATCCACGCAGGCTCATTTTTTTGCCGTGAAATCTCACGGACGGTCCCCTCGTTCAAGCCGGGGGGCGAAACAAAGCGAGACCGAGTAGCGTCGGCCTGATCATAGAGTTCCCGTCGGGTTATATCCTGCATCGGTATTTCCGCTTTCATAACTGTGACAGTTTCTTGCTGGCAAAAAAAACTTTGAGCTCTTGATCGAGCGAAAGAAAAGAATTTTTGTGTCCACACATTTTCGCCTGCGGACAAAAACCCGCCACGCACGGCACCACCCCGAAACTCCCATCGATGGCAGCAATGACATTGGCCAAGCTCACCCCTTCGGGAGAGTATGACAGAAAATACCCACCCGAGGCGCCCAATCGCGCCCGAACAAGACCCGCCTCTTTGAGCTTGCTTGCGATCCTTTGCAAAAAAAGAAAAGAAATACCGGCATCTTTGGCAAAAGCTTTCAGTGAGAGCGGCACTCCTTCATCATGTCCGCGCAGTGCGGACATCAACTGAAGCGCGTAGTCAATTTCTTTATTGAGATAGGCCATAAAACGAAGATATCATACTTGAACAGTATGATATAGAATTTCCCTCCCCTTGTCAATGGCTTGACCTTATGCCTTTTTTAAGCTACGGTGAGAGTGCCCTTTTCACACAGGAGACGCGCGCCATGCGAAACACCCAAACCCACCCGCATCCAGACTGCCCCTACTGCCAAGGAAAACAAATACCCGAATTTGACGAACGGCATTTGTCGCATGAGGGGCGGGTGGATGAATTTTCCATCGCTCCCAATCTCGCGCCCGGATGGCTTACGCCCTACTGGATCCTGCGCATCATCCTACACGGCCGCTTGGCGAATCAACCGAGCATAGTCGGGGAAATCGAGGTTACACTCAGCGACTTCCACGCGGAAGGCGCATGGATCAAGCATATAAAGCTCCGCAATTGGCCCGAGTGGGCGCAGCCGAATCTGCCAAACCTGCTCATCGGTTGCCACCTGAACTATTCGACTCGCTGGGCAATGTCCCTGACCGAAGGTCCATCGACGCTCGAGCAAAAAATCTTTCCGGGAGGCCACCTCGCCTTGGGCTACCAACATGGCAACCAGCCGAGCCGTATCGACCATGTCGTCCTGGAGGTGCCGGTCGCTCACGTCTTCGCCCAGTGGAGCGACCTCGGCGGCGATCTCCCAAAGCCCCGCTGGCGCAGGTAACCGTCAAAAACTTTCGCTGGCTTATAGCCCCCCGATTCCGATCGGGGGGATTTTTTTGAAAAATCAATTATCACACTGCTTGCGGTGCGGTAATATGACCCCGCCAAGGCGGGGTTTTATTTTTTGTTTCCATTCATCCCCATGGCAAGCCATGGGGTATTCTGGACAAAAAATAAAAAAGGCCGAAACCTTGGGGAAAGAATTCACCGAACCGCATGTCGAGGGGGGGATCAATTTTCGGTTCATCTTTCTTTCCAAGGCTTCAGCCCAGCGAAAAGAGCAAAGGTTGGTGACCGACGGATCCGCAATTGCCATGTATGAACCAGAGCATGAGCCAGAGTAGAACAGAAAGGAGAGAGGGATTTTGCGGAAACCGCCAGGTCACCAACCTCATCGATTGTCGAACAGAACGAAGCTTATAGCTCAGTAAACCACACCTGGCGGAGAAAGTCAAATCGTTGTATCAGTCCACCACATTTTGGGCAAATCCTGGTAGCGAAAAAACCGGCTACAGGGACTTTGCGAAATCATGACCGCGAAATTGAGACTGTAGAAAAACGATGAGATGCGAGGCGAAACCGAGGAGTGAGCGAGCCGTACTGAAAGGTACGGTGAGCGAATACCGCAGGTTTCAACAAAGCAGATCGCGTTTTTCTACGGTCTCAAATTACAACTCGATTATAAACAAAAGTTGGCCAGTATAGTCACAGTGAGTGTCTCTCCAGCGAATGTCGTTTGCGGGGGGGGTTACGACGCTTTCGTTGAAAAAACAAACCTTATGACCATACGGCCAAGAAAACGGTTGGACGACCAATGAACTTCCTGAACCACGCCACGCGGGGAGGGGAGGGATGTCGCGGGGATGGGGAATATTCAGAGGCCGCCAACCAGATGCAATGCAGACAGAACGAACACTCTTACCAATATATCATCACGAGGACGAAAAATTGTCAAGAGCGGAGCGAGAAACGCGAAAACATGACGGGGATTAGAGCGCGCGAGAAGCGCGCTTCACTTTATCTTTGGCGGCACGATATTCCCCCGCTTCCAGGGAAATGATCGCTTCACCGATGGCGGAGATGAATCTCATCTTCACGGGGGCGCGAAACCCCTCATCGTCGAGACGAGCATCCGCGGATATCCGTATCTTTGTGAGCTTCTTTGCAAACCTTTCCGCATCCGCCGCCGAAAACACACCCAGTCCAATGCGCAAGGACATCGGGAAGACAATGGTACGCTCAAAATAAACCTGCGCGAGTTTGCATTTGAGTCCGCGCGCCGCGCGCTTGAGAGACAACGCCGCCTTGCCGTAATTTCCGGCATCGAGAAACTTGGCCGCCTCACCCATATCCGCGCGCGCAAGGTGCGCGGCACGGAGAAACGGCACACACCGAATATTCTCAAGCACCGCGCCGACATCACGATATCGGCGAAAAAAAATCCTGCGCTCCCCCTCGCTATAGGGCGTCTTGCGCCGCTCAAGACGCGAAGATTCCACTAAGAGTGTGACCACCGCGTTTTCCAATCCGCGGATCATCCTGCCAATCTCTGAAGCGAGCGCTTGTTCGAAAAACGCCACGTGAGGGACAATATGATGGATTTCCCGACTGCGGCCCCCCAATCGATTCTTGGCGCCGTCAATGCGTCGAATGGTGGCGGGCACGTTGCGGCGGGGTGCATTGCGATACGAAATCGTAAGCGCTGAAGATTTTACGAGCGCATCCCTCGCATTCACCTTCCGCCTGTTGCGAACAGTATCAAGATCGGTTGCGATAGACGCAAGCTCTTGCTGTGCCTTCTCCACGGCAAATGGCATGAGTTCATGGCGTTGCAGGAGCGTATCCACCGCCGCGTCAATCCGCTTGACAAGGGCATCAATCTGCCGAAGCTCGCCATGCTTGCCGCGCGCCCCATATCCGAAAAGCGCGTGCATCATTGAACGCAGGGCTTCAAAGATACCGCCGGGAAAAAGATGAAAAAGCTTTTCCGCGCCCGGGGCGTCATAGTCATCCCAATGCGGCACCAACACCGTGCCGGCGGGAATGGATTTATCCTTTTGGGAGATGGTTCCTTTTCGGTCCATGGCGCCGGCGGGAATAACGCATCGCTCCATGAGTACCCGTGCATTGGATCCGGAAATACGCCGTGTACGGAATTCAATCACCCCATACTTCGTCGGAAGACATCCAAGTTCAGTTTTCAAGGTCTTTCCTCCTTATCTCCGCGAAGTGCGAAGATCTCTTGGGAAGATAGATGAAACATTGACAAAAGTCAAGGATAATGCTTTAATGGTGTCAGTTTTTCGCTCTGTTCAACACAAACCCCCAAACTCCCAAGGAGGGAGAAAAGAATGAAAACGAACGCTCTTGCATTGATGGTACTCATCATGGGCGCCATCATCCCCGCCTGTGGTCTCGAGGAAGACGTGGGCGACGGTGGCACGCCCACCCAAATCACCCTCTTGACGATGCGCCCCGACGGGCAATGGACATGCACCCCAAGCGATTCCCTGGGTGCAACAGCTTGTTACACCGGCATCGCGCAAGGGCTGCGGCAACCGAAACCAATGGCGCGACTACGCCATCAACAACGCCACCGGCGAAGTCGTCCAATTCATCTGCAATCCTCCGGACGAGGAAGAGGATGACGGCTCTGGCGGCGAGGTGGAGGAAAAAAGTGGCCACGTCACGAACCACTACTATCCTCCGCCAACACAGAATCCCCCGCCATCAAACGACGATGACGATGACGATGACAATCCGGCGCCGCCGACACTATCTTGCGACTCGAGCAAGATGCGCGTGATCTACAAGACTCCCGGTGGCGCTATGGAATCCTTGACGCTCAGGAGCTTGGACGGCTCTTTCCGGAAAGAGATTCCCGGGTTCAACAATTTCATAAACATCATCGTGCCGGGGAGTGATAGTTTCCAGATCGACCGCGGCCAGGGCAAATGGGTATGCAACGTCTGGGCGAGCGGCAACAGGCTCGATGGCGAACTTCATGTCTACAAATGCGTCGGAGGCAAAGAAGTCGAGGGCATCTACACCTCGCAAGACACGGATCCCAGCCCCGCCTACGTCGGCAACTGCGTCCGCGTCGACTAATCGCTCCTTGTCCGCGCATCGCGGCACCACGGACCCTAGGGTTTCCCCTCGGGTCCGTTTTTTTACTGTCTACACGCTACCGCCTACTCCCTATACCTTAATCCCCGCGTACACTTGCCATTTTCAACCCCCCATGCTACAGTATTCTCACTATTGAGTATGAAAAAAGAAATCCATCCGAAATACCACACAGGCGGCAAAATCATCTGCGTCTGCGGCAAGACATACATCACAGGCTCCACGGTGCCGGAAATCCATGTGGAAGTCTGTTCCAATTGCCATCCTTTCTATACTGGCAAGCAGAAACTCGTTGACACCGCTCGCCGCGTGGAGAAATTCCAAGAACGCGCCGGCAAAAAAACGGCGAGTGCCGCCAGCCGCAAAGGACGCACGGTCAAGCATGCCGCCAAAAAAGCCAAATCGATAGAAAAAGCGACCAAGGCCGAAAAATAAGAAAGCCACAGACAGAGTAACATTCGCCGTGTTACAATGTTTGTGGCTTTTTCTATTGGTATGAATTTCCTCCCGGAAATACAAAAAAATCAAAAACGCGCCCAAGAGCTTGAAACGCTTATGAGCCAACCGGACACCCTTGCGGATCCGGAGCGTTTGCGCGCGCTTTCCAAGGAATACGACGAGTTGAGAGAAATTCTCGATCTCGCGGAACGGATAGATACCAATACCCGCGTCGTGGAGGATATAGAAAAAACGCTCCGGGAAACAACAGATACGGAATTGCGCTCCCTTGCCGAAGAGGAGATCAAAACACTACAAACTACAAACTACAAACTACAAACTGAACTCGCCGAACTCCTGCATCCGGCTGATCCGATGAATAAGAAGAATATCATTGTGGAAATCCGCGCGGGCACCGGAGGCGATGAGGCCGCGCTCTTTGCCGGCAATCTTTTTCGCATGTACAGCCGTTTCGCCGAACGCCAAGGATGGTCGACTCGGCTCCTCTCTTCCAACCGCACCGATATCGACGGTTTCAAAGAAGTTGTATTCCTCATTGAGGGCCGCAACGCGTATCGCGCGCTGAAACACGAAAGCGGCGTGCACCGCGTCCAACGCATCCCGGAAACCGAAAAAGCGGGGCGCGTGCACACCTCAACTGCCACCGTTGCCGTACTCCCCGAAGTGGAAGAAATGGATTTCAAGGTGGATCCGAAAGATTTAAAAATCGAAACATCCACGGCCGGCGGGCACGGCGGGCAATCGGTCAATACAACCTACTCCGCCATCCGCATCACCCATATCCCCACGGGGCTCGTCGTCTCCTGCCAAGACGAACGCTCCCAACAGCAAAACCGCGTACGGGCCATGCAGGTCATGCGCTCGCGCCTCTACGCGCTTGAACAAGAAAAGCGCCACCGCGAACGGTCCGAGGCGCGCCGTTCACAGATCGGCACGGGAGAGCGCTCGGAAAAAATCCGCACCTACAACGTCCCCCAGGACCGCCTGACGGACCACCGCATCAAGAAAAGCTGGCATGGCTTGCCTGGCATTCTTGATGGCGATATCAACGATGTCATCACCTCGCTTCAACGCGGCGAGACTGACATAGAGGACGAGGAATAATATGACCTCGCGAGAGGCTCTCCTCTGGGGCACTAGCCGTCTTCAATCTGCGAAAATCAAATCCGCCTCGCTCGATGCGGAAATACTGCTCGCGCATACACTCAAAATCACGAAGGAGACACTGTTTGCTCATCCTGAATACAATCTCCAACGCTCACAGTCGGCTACCTACGGCAAACTGATCAAACGGCGCGCCAAGCACGAGCCGGTGGCCTACATCACCGGCCACAAAGAATTTTACGGATTGGATTTTTGCGTGGACAAGCGCGTCCTCATTCCCCGCCCCGAGACGGAACTGATGGTGAAAGAATCCCTCAACCTACTCGCTACCAGCTACAAGCTACCAACTGTTATCATCGACATCGGCACCGGTAGCGGGTGTGTTATTATTGCTCTTGCCAAACTCCTCGCCCCCTCTCCCCTCCCTCTCCCCTCCGGGGAGAGGATGGAGGTGAGGGGAATTGAATTTTTCGCCACCGACGCCTCCCGCTCCGCACTCACCGTCGCCCGCAAAAACGCCCGCCTCCATGGCGTCGAAAAAAATATCACCTTCCTGTATATCAACCTTCTTGAGCCTTTCCTGCGTGTCTACTCCCTACACGCTACTCCCTACACGCTATTTATCACCGCCAACCTCCCTTATCTTCCAACTTCCGAATGGCGGCAATCCCCGCCTGACGTGCGCCACTATGAACCCCGCCTCGCCCTGGACGGCGGCCCAGACGGCCTCACCTACTACCGCACCCTCTTGAAACAGCTCAAGGAATTTTCTACACGCTACTCCCTACACGCTACTTACTTAATTTTTGAAATTTGCCCCCACCAATCCGACGACATTCAAACCCTCGCCCGCCACTATTTCCCCTCCTGCAAAATCAAAATAAAAAAAGACCTTGCAGGTCTTAATCGGTTGGCAATTATAGATACTAAACGCTCACACTGAAGCGGAATTTTTGAAAGCTATAAAAAATTGAAAAAACCTTAGAGCTAAAGCTGGCAGTCTTGGCTTCATGCATACTGAAATTCAAAACTCATGTGCCCAACAAACTCACCTTCATAAACTTTTTCTTCAGGGATAGATTCGCCGTCTTTCATTAAACTTTGACAATGGGCATCGATAGCGTCTTTGGCCATCGCCTTGGCTTCTTCCAAGGTTTTACCTTGAGTAAAGCAATCCTTACGCTTTCATCATATCACGCTCGTTCACTCTGTCAGTATGCACAGGGGGGAGAGTTGCGGTTTTGCGGTTTTTTTACACTGCCGCGCAATGGGCAGTCGGATTTTTCTCTCCCTTTGAAAAAGGGAGTGGCCGAAGGCCGAGGGATTTATGCAACAGGTTGGAGAAAATCCCCCTCAATCCCCCTTTTTCAAAGGGGGAAGGCGATGTGGGCAAGTCACGAACACACAAAGACTTGATAGTACAAGACTTGAACTTGCACAGAAAATGCTATTTTCTTTGAATTACGAAACTCTCTGTTTATCATTCCCCGCCCCCCCCTGTCGATCCCCGCTTTCGCGGGGATGACACAAGAGAAGGGGTGTTCGTAATTCACAGTATTTTGAGACTGTAAAAAAATGATGAGATGCGAGACGGAATCGAGGAACGAATCGAGGTGCACTTGAGGTGCGGCGAGTGAGTACCGCAGATTTCAACGAAGCAGATCGCGTTTTTCTACAGTCTCACTTTAGTTATTTCTCGTTAGACACTAGAACTGTGTGTGCAACCACGCGGCTCTCTCCTGGGTATCGCAGATAAGAATCTCTTTTGCGGGGACTCTTTCTGTATGTATAATGGTTTTTAAAAATATTTTTTGATGGCATCCTATTATTCTAACTCTTCAAGTAGTCCTTTTTCTTTTCTTTTCCTCCACCAAACCAAGATAATGATCGGTATCAGCCAGAAAGTGTAGCTGAAAATTTGCAGGAAAATAACCAGCACACGAGTGGCATTTATTTTAAATTTATCAAGCAAAGTCGGCTCTTCAAATCCCACATAAATTGATTTGAAATCATCAATTGAGGAGGCTTGCCAAAATTTTGGAAAGACAATTGCGGTCAGCTTCACATCAACAAATTCCACCCTCTCTTCTATTCCTTTTTTCGTCTCTTCTCGTTCGCCAAGATAAGCCTGATTGTCAGCTAATTTCTTTTCAAGCCCGGCTTTTTTCACTGGATCTGCCTCTTTTTTAATGGCATCTTCTAAATACTTGACGCTATCCTCAACTTCTTTAATTTTTTTCTCAATTTCAATCATATCGGCTGTCCGGCTTTTGGCTTGTATCCCCTCGCGATAATATTTTTCTTCTTCGGCAAAATCTTTTATCAGAATGCGGAATGCTTCTATGTTATTGGCCGGGATTTTACCATAGGCATAAATTCTGCCGCGTCTCTGGCTGGCCGTATCGTTATTTATACTGCTGATAAAACCGCCAAGCGAAGTAAAAGCGTTTTGAATCATTCCGCTCGCTTCATCTTTTTTATCGGTCATTATTTCAACATTCAAGTCTTTTTCAAGAATCGGCCCTCGTTTGGCTATTTCATACGGACTTGCTTCATTTTGTCCGAGCCGACTCAAAAATCTTTGCTTAAAAGTTGGGGGTTGATAGCTTGCGCCTACAGACATTTCGGATGCCCCTCCAAAATACCTATCTCCGCCTCCTTCCCAGCTACCACCGTAAGAAGGATAATTATAAGACGGGTTGTAAGTAAATTCTTTGTAAACGTTGTAAATGATAACTGCAAAGAATATAACTACCAATCCGGCAGGAACTAAAAACAACGGCTTTTTAAAAAAACTTAAAACATAGCCAATTTCCCCTTTGCCTTCGCTTGTTTCATAAACATTTTCAAGCATCTCGCCCAAGCGGTCATCCGCGGCGCGCGATTTATCCCTTAATGACTTGCCAACATCCTTCAGTCCGCTTTTGATTTTTTCTTCTTCGGGTGTAATTTTAAACATTTGTTTTGCTGTCATATTTTTCTAAAATATCTTTTAATTTTCTCAATGCTCGGTGAAGCGCAACGGCCAAAGTGGCCGGGCGTTTTTTGAGAAAAACCGCGATGTCTTTATAAGAAAGGTCTGAAATATATTTCATAATAACCAACTGGCTTTCTTCTTTGCTCAATTCATCCAAGGCTTTGGATAAATTTTTCACGCGCTCTTTTGTTTCAAGCGATGCTTCTTGGCTTATAAACTGCTCCTCAACTGAAAATCCACCCGGCCCGACAGCTTCCATCTCCTCAGGCGACCGTTGAACAACTTTTCTTTCTTTTCGCCACTGGCTGATAAGCTCATTCTGGGCGATTCTAAAAAGCCAAGCACCAAAAGAGCATCCTTTATACTGGAAATTCTTTAGGGCGACAATGGCTTTTGTGAAGGTTTCCTGAACTATATCCTCGGTCAGCTCTTTATTTCTTGTTCGCACCAAAAGAAAAGCAAAAAGCTTGGGATAATATCCCCTATAAAGCTCCAAAAAGGCTTCTTTATCTGTTTTTGCTCGGCTTATAAGCCATTTTTCACTGGGCATATCACATATCTTTAATAATAACGTTTGAATTCAAAAATATTACATTGAGACTGTAAAAATTCGTCATTGCGAGCCCCGAGTTCATCGAGTGGGCGCGGCAATCTCGTCGTTTACTCCTCGCAATGACAGAGAAAGAGGTATTTTCTACAGTCTCACATTATACAGCCAAACTCTCACCCGCCGGCATGACACAGCGAGGTATGAAGTGTTTGACAGGACATCTTTTATGATGTAATAAACAAACAGTCCTTTTCCCTTATCACCCTCAGAGGAGATCAGACAAGTGAAACACTTACTGCTCGCGGGAGCGACCATTGTTCTTTTGGCCAATTGCGCCGCGCAAAATTTTCAAAAAGACCCCGCCTTCCTTCGTCTCGCGCGCGACGCCTGTGAAGAACAGGTGTCGAAAACATACATGGATGCTGTGGGGAACCGAATCCGGATCGAGAGCGACGGCGATAGCTACTACGCCACCTCCGCTGGTAATTCAAGCGTTATGACGGGCGCTTCGTGTCCCAAACCCGAGAATGTGGATCCCCCATTTGGATATACCAATGCCGCCTTGACAAGTCATCTCGCCATGGATCCGAAGGATTTATCCGCATTCTGCGTAAAACCTGTGAGGGATACGGTATATCTTCTTCAACCGAAGACAGGGGAAAGACAAAAATCAGTCGGCTTCTACCATCTGCGCAAAGAAACCGTGCTGGCCTGCCTTTTTAAAGTGGATTGCTTTAATCGCATGCGCGCGACATGTCAAAAATCGAAGATAACGGATGACTGTTTCA